>JABHYP010000623.1 GCA_018656855.1 Candidatus Latescibacterota bacterium
AACCCTTGAACTTGAAAGCAAAATTAAATCAATTGCCATAGAGTATGCACATTATTTAAATTTCCTTTACATAGGACGCCTGTATGAATACCCGCTTGCTCTCGAGGGGGCGCTCAAGCTGAAAGAAATATCCTACCTCCATGCTGAAGGTATACCCGCCGCTGAACTTAAACACGGCCCTATAGCGCTCATTGATAAAAATATGCCCGTGGTGGTACTTGCTGCACAGAACAAAACGTTTGATAAAATTGTTTCAAATGTTCATGAAATTAGCGCCCGGGGCGGAAAAATTATTTCTATCGTCAGTGAAGGCACGGACGAACTGGAAAGTATGTCCGAACATTGTATAAAAATACCTTCCACGATTGATCCATTGGTTCCGGTTCTTGGCGTTATTCCTCTTCAGTTGTTCGCTTATCATATAGCCGTTGCTTGCGGAAATGATGTAGACCGGCCGCGAAATCTTGCAAAAAGTGTTACTGTTGAATAAGTATTGGAGAACTAAATATGAAAATTGTTATTTTTGAGGACAGCCATTGTACTAATCTTTACCCCTTAGGTCTTTTTTGCCCACTTTATGAAGTCTCGATCGGTTCATGGACACTGCATTCCATGGTTAACCTTCTCGATGTTCCCGTTCTCACAGCAGTTCGCAAACATTTACAATTCAATAATGTTGAAAAAAATATCACAGAAGCAATCGGAAACGATCCGATACTTTTCTTAAATGCCTCAATTGAGCCGGGTGTTTGTTATCTCGAAATACTTAAAGATATTATAAAATCAGGCGATCCATTTATATCAACGAGTGGGAACCGTGTTTCGGCGGCGCTTATTCCGCCGGAGAAAAGACTTCCGGAAAATATTTCAACCCTGGAAATCAGCCCGCATCTCCTTGAAATGGAGTTACCCCTTGAACGTGAAATGTTTAAAACTATCGACTGGCCGCATGAGTCAGTCGGCTCGCATCTGAAACTTTTCAGTTCTAACATTGAAAAAGTGATTTCAACAGGGAATTATCAGGAAAAACAGCCGGGCGTATTTACTGGTGAAAATGTAACGCTCGCACCTACAGCAGTGATTGAAACAAGAGACGGACCTGTTATAATTGACAGCGGTGTGAATATTATGCATTTTACCTATCTTGAGGGGCCCATTCATATCGGGAGTAATTCTACTATTATCGAGCATTCCTCTCTCAAGGATCAAACCTCGATCGGCCCCCGGTGTAAAATCGGCGGCGAGATTGAAGCCTCAACCATTGATTCTCTCTCCAACAAACAGCATCACGGTTTTCTCGGTCATTCATGGGTAGGGAAATGGGTGAATCTGGGAGCGGGAACATCATCGAGCGATTTAAAAAACACATACGGCAAAATCCGTGTCGAATACAATGGCAATAAGTTTGAAACGGGCATGCAGTTTATCGGTTCAGTAATAGGTGATTATGCAAAAACCGCCGTAAATACTTCCCTGTTCACTGGAAAAATTGTGGGGGTATGCAGCATGATTTACGGTACTGTGACAACCAACGTGCCCAGTTTTTCAAACTACGCACGGAGTTTCGGACAGGTTACAGAGATCAGTATCGAACAGATTATGAAGACGCAGGCAAGGATGTTTCTGCGACGAGATGTAAAACAAACAGAACGTGACAGGGCTCTCATGAAGAGCGTTTTTGAATTAACACTTCATGAACGGACCATAAGCGAGGAACAGATCAATTTCTGATATACAGAAGTTTATTTACTCTAAATTAATTATGTACTGTTCCTAATTCCTGTTTTCATACTTCAATAATTGTAATACAAATAACATTACTCTTTTGATTTATTTTCTAAAGCCAGATATAGCGTCGGTAACACAATAAGTGTGATAATCGTTGAAAATAATAGTCCAAACATTATGACAAATGCCAGTGGTTTTTGAATTTCCGAGCCCGTAACATTGCGCATAGCTAACGGTAACAATCCCAGCATTGTGGTAAAAGTAGTCATGAGAACCGGGCGGATCTTGTTATTCCCTCCCTTTATTATAGCATCTTTAAGAGGCACTCCTTCTTTCCTGTACCTATTTATATGGCTTACGAGGACTATACCATCCTGAACAGAAATTCCAATCAATACGATAAAACCAACGATCGATGGTACGGAAAAAGTATTTCCGGTGATATAAAGAATCAAAATTCCCCCCACCAATGCAAGCGGAATGCAGATGATTATCAACAGTGCATTTCTAAAAGAGCGAAAACTTATTACAAGAAGGCAGAATACAATGATAATTGTCAAAACGACAACAATGGTCAGTTGTTTCATAGCTCTGATCTGGTTCTCATAGGTGCCCCCGAATGTAATAAAATATCCTTCAGGCAGAGTTAATTGAGAAATCCTGTTTTTGATATCATCGACAACGCTGCCCATATCTTTTCCGGTCACATTACATTGAATCATGACACGTCTGATTGCGTCTTCACGTTTGATAATGGCAGGATTATTGTCATCAACAATATCGGCAATTTCACTTAAGGGTATTCTGTATCCCGATGGGGTTTCGATTAAAATATTTTCTATCGTCTTTCTGTTATTGCGAAATTCTTCTTTGAATCTGACGAAAATCTCATAGCGTTTCTGTGTCTCAATCAGTTCCGTCGCTACTTTTCCGTTTAACGCCACTTCAACGACATTTGAAACATCTTTCACATTCAAACCGTACTGTGCCAGCTTCCTGCGGTTAAAATGTATCTGAAGCTGCGGAACACCCGCAACCTGTTCCATCTGTAGGTCGGTAACGCCTTGTACAGTGCCCATTATAGTTTGAATTTTTTCAGCAAGATCTGTGAGGGAGTTCAAATTCTCTCCGAATATTTTAACCGCAATCGCCGATCTTGTTCCTGTGACAACGTGGTTTATCCTGTGCTGGAGAGGAGCGTTAAGTATTACACTTACTCCCGGAACGTCCGAGACCGTACGCCTTATTTTTTCTTTGATTTCCTCAATTGATGTCCGCCTTTCCTCCTTGGAGACCAGTATGCAGTTTGAATGAGTGAGATTAACAGGTGCAGCGTGCTCAGCTCCCCTTGCTCTTCCTGTGCTCCTTACTACTTTTATTACTTCAGGAATCTCTGAAACCTTTCGAGACAAGAGCGATGCTATTCTGCTCGATTCTTCCAGCGAGGCCTCGGGAGGTAAAAGAACGTCCATGAGCAATGAAGATTCGTCCATTTCCGGCATAAACTCCGAACCGACCCTAAACGATACCACTATCCCCAGTGCGATTAATAACAAGCATGTGATAATTAATCGTACCGGATGTGCTAAAGAAAAATTTAATACGGGATTATACATCTTTTTAATTGCCAGCAAAATCCAGTTTTTATTAGATTTTCTGTTGTTTTTCTTATATATAATTGATGCCAGGACCGGCGTAATAATAAGAGAAATCAACAACGATCCGAATACCGCTGCTGATACTGCGAAAGTCAGGGGAATAAACATCTTTCCTTCTATTCCCTGCAAGGTAAAAATCGGAGCAAAAACAGCAAGAAGAATGAGTGTGGCATAAAAGATCGGACTGCCCACTTCCTGTGCTCCCCGTATGAGTGCTTCTTTTAATTTATCACCTTCTTGCACATGTCGATAAATATTCTCCGCCATTATAATAGAACTGTCAACAATCATTCCCAGACCGATAGCAAGACCGCTCAATGTCATGATGTTTAATGTCAGATTGAATATCTTGAAAAATATCATGGCAATGAGTCCGCAAAGCGGGATTGCCAGCGAAACCACCAAGGTACTCCCGACATTATTAAGGAAAACATAGAGAACCAATATGACCAGGATCGCACCGATAATTATCGCACCAGAAACATTGTTGATTGACTTCATTATCATGTCCAGTTGCGTATAAAATGTTTCAATCTTTAAATCATCGGTAACCGATCCTTTTAGATTTGCTAATACTCCTTCAACTCCCTTTATTGTTTTCAGTACATTTGAATTGTACTGGTTCTGGACAGTCACAACCACAACCTCTTCCCCGCTGACACCCGATGTACCTCTCCGTTGAAAAGCACCGATTTCGACATCGGCTACATTGCTTATATAAATAGGCACATTCTTATTATGTTTCAGGATTATATTATTTATATCATCTATGGATTTAATTCTACCCATTCCCCTGATTATATTCTCCACCGGTCCTTTTAACAGATAACCTCCTGAGGAGTTAATATTATTTTCCCTTAAGGCATCTGTGACATCCTGGACATGAATACCGTATTTCAGCATTCTATTGGGATCTAGAAGAACATGATATTGTTTCAATAATCCGCCGAAATTGATCACAGTGGACACGCCCGGAACCGTCTGAAGCCGTGGTTTTAAATTCCATTCCGCAAAGTCGCGTATAGAAAAAAGGTCATCTCCACTAATCGTAAACTCAATTGCATCAGCGAACATCGAGGATATGGGACCAATAAAAGGCGCCTCAGTACCCTCCGGCAATAAAGGAGCAACCAACTGAAGTTTTTCCGACACAAGCTGGCGTGCAAAATAAATATTTGTTCCGTACTCGAATTCTATGCTGATTTTCGACAATCCCAGCGCTGAATTAGATCTGACCCTTTTTACACGGGGCAATGAATTGAATGAACTTTCAAGGGGGAACGTAATTAACGTTTCGATATCATCCGGTGCCATGCCGTGATTTTCGGTAATAACATTCACTATAGGAGCATTCAGGTCTGGATACACATCAACCGGGAGTTCTCTGAAAAACTTGTAACTAATCCCAGTTAAAATGAGAACTGCTAAAATAACTATTGAGCGATTCTTTAAAGAGTATTCTATTATTCTATTTATCATTGACTTACTCCTGATTAATGGCTATGACCTGCATGAGGGTCAAGATCGCTCATTTTTAATTTTGATTTCAACTGATAATTACCCTTAGTTACTACAATATCACCCGGCGCCAAACCGGATAAAATCTCAACCATTTCAATTGACTCAATTCCAGTTGTGACAACATGACGGTGATATCCTTCTTCTTCCCTGACAAACACAATTTTCAAATTTTCATCTTCCAGAACTGCTTCTTTTTGAACCACCAGAGTACTCTGTTTCTCCCCGACGACAATATTTGTTTCAGCAAACATACCGGGTTTTAGTTTTCCCTCTTTATTTTTGATATTAACTAAAATATTTATGGTTTTTGTATCACTGTTCAGAGTGTTTCCAATATAGAATATTTTACCGATGAAAATATTTTGTGGGTAAGAAGACACTTTAACTTTAACCGTTTGTCCCACCTGTACTTTTGTTAAATCTTTTTCAAAAATATCCGCTTCTAACCACACATTATCAAGATTTATAATTTCGAACAGTTGCTTGGATGAATCCACTTTCTGGCCAATACTCGCATTTCTTGAGGTAATAATACCTGAAATTGGCGCATAAATATGAATAGTAGAGCCGACATCATCACATCTTCCGGTTGGAGGATTATCTATTTCATTATTTTGAATACCTATTGCAAGTAACTTTTGTACTGCGTAATTATACTGAATCTCTGCAATTTTCTGCTCAAGTTCAGCTTCCTGATACGATTTACGTGAAATAATTTTTTCCCCGAACAATTTTAGTTGTCTATTAAAGTTCTGCTTTCTAATATCCAGCTCAGCTTTTGCCTTACCGTATTCGGCACGTAACATCCCGATCTCAGGACTGGTAAGACATAGCAGCATTTTATTTGATTCAACTTTGTCACCAATATTTACAAATATTTCATTGATGCTTGACTCGACAAAAGGGCTGACAACGGCAATCTGGTTTTGATTCGGAACTATCCGGCCCGGAACTGAAATTGTCAGTTCGAGAGGCCTCAAAAAAGCCTTGGTTGTTTCAAGACCTATCAATTCCTCCCACTCATCTCCACTACTAAACGTCTCTTCTTCCTGATGATTGAGTGCGTTCCCTTCTTCGTGCTCATGCTCGGTATCAGCCTCATGCTCAGCATCGTGATTATGTTCAGCTTCGTCCTCATGATCGGCATCATGGTCATTTTCGGCATCATGATCATGCTCGGCATCGTTGTCATGTTCAGCATCTTGATCATGCTCTGCATCGTGATTATGTTCAGCTTCGTCCTCATGCTCGGCATCATGGTCATGTTCAGCTTCTTGCGACACACTATTAGTATCACTATCATGAGAATCAGAATTGTGGCTTTCGCTGCAGCCTGACATAAATGTTCCATAAATGATAAGCATGGTTATATAAAAAAGTTTAATAATCCTGTTCATAATTACTTTTCCTCCTCAATTGACTTCAGTAGTTCCCTGTCAAGCGAAACACCTATCGCTTTTTCAAGATCGGCATCTGCAGAGAGATATTCATAGATGGACTCATAATATCCTGCTTTCGTCCTTTGCAATGTTCTGAGAGCTTCGGTAACCTCAAGATAACCCATTTCACCTTCCTCGTAACTTCTTTCAGCAATACGTACAAGCTCCTCGACCTCTGATAAAATGTCTTCACGGTATTTCAGCGCTCGGTTTTGAGCGATTTCAAGTCTGTTTGCAGCTTCCTCGACATTAAGCAATACATTTCTTTTCTCAGTTTCGACCTGCCAACCGGCGGCTTGAAGGTTATGTGAAGCCGCCCTTACACGCCCTCTGTTTTTTAGAAAACCCCAAACAGGCAGCGAAAGTCCTATCTCGCTTCCCCATGCCTCTTCAGGAGTTATTTCCCGGATATTCTGTTGAAAATAACTAACCTTTATATTCGGCATGAGCCCCAACCATACCATTTTCTTTTCAAGCTTCTTCTGGTTGACCTGCGTAAGGGCTTCCCTGAGCAGGGGGTGTAATTGCATCGCTGCACGTTTAAGTGAATCAAGGTTCACAGGTACAGGCGTAAACATGAAGTCGCCCTGTATTTCAATCGTATCTTCTTTCCGTCTTCCTAAAAGAAGCTTTAACTCATACAATGCGAATTCACAGTCTTTGGTAACCTGAAGTAAGCGGTTTTCAGCTTCTGCCAGATCGATTCTGACTTTCATTGTTTCGTATGATGTTGATTCTCCGACATCTACTTTAACCTGCGCTTTACTGTAAATACTCTTAGTAAGTTCAACAACTTCCTCATATAATTCCATCTGCTCCTTCAACATGAGAACTCTATAAAAGCTTTTACTTACATCGCAAACCACTTCATTCCGAAAAATAAAATATTCAGCAGTTGCGGATGTTTTCTCAAGGTCATTGTATTTTCCCCGATAAAAATACATCAAAGGGAATTCAAGCTCCTGAGAAATCCCGATTTTTCTACCGCCATAACCGGAGAAAGATTTTTTTCCTCTTGGTATTCCTTCGTATTCAGTAAACACTTCAGGATTTTCAGGGAGAATAGTTGTCCACTTTTCAGCTTTTATAGCTTTGATGGCATGGTTCGCTTTCATCAGGTTTGGATTACGAGCGATTGCCTCACCAATTGCCTGCTGTAATGTCAATTTTTGAGCAGAAGCATGAAAAGGAATAATACATAATATCATGATTATCAATATGTTACAACGAAATATATAACGGATCATATATTACCTCCGGTTAAAGTCTACGCGCTATATTTTCAGGCATAAAAAGTTTCTGCCCTGATAAGGCGCGGTATTGGAGAAATGGTTATTTGAGATGTTATCAGATAAGGAATATGACAGTGCGGAGAGATAAGATAGAGTGGTTGATATCCGGTGGCCGTGCAATTTGATAATTTTCAGTGGCGATATTTTCAAGAGCAAGAGACGTCGATGACCATTCCCCATTGATCACACTTTGATTGGGCTTGCTAAACGATAAAATCTTATGGGGGTGAGTGTATTTACCATCTAAACTGCTGATAGAAAGAGGAATATCAACATGGCCCCTTTTCGATGTAACAAACAGGTTATTTGATGAGCTGTCAGTTGTTTGAGCGGTGTTGTCATGATGCCCTTCACAGTGTCCGTCTTTTGACGGTTTAAGAGCAATATGGCCGTTCTCCTCAAAACAGAGGACAAACTCACCGGCCTGACCCATACAGGCCATAAGAATGGCTGTCAGGGCAATGAATGCTATGATTTTACGAATTTTCATAATACCATTATTCAATTTTTCAGGAAATAACTCGTTGTTTATACGTTTTTAGTATCAATAAGTTTCCAATATAAATTAAAGAATTTTTTGTTTAATTAAAAGTAAAATTTTCGCAGAGTTGTTATTTAAATTCGATTCAAGGCAAATTGTATATCAAAAATGACTAATCTTGACTAGTCATATCATTCTGAATCTTTAAATTTCCTTTAGCAGCCATTTTACCGCATTCTTCTGAAGTTTCACATATTCAGGATTCCACAAACCCGGTATCGTATGCCCCGGAGCCATATAGCACACTCTCCCCTTCCCGTAATCATAAGCCCAGCAGGCTTCGCAGACAGCGCCCTGGTTTCCGTGCTTCTTGGTAACGAAATCCTCACCCTCAAGGCTCACACTCCTCATGAGCACATTCTGCGGATCTTTATCGTAGATCAAATAATGCTGTTCTTCGGTAACGATAAAGTCTTTGATTCCATTGGTGATGGGATGATTTTTGTTAACAATTTCGAGTTTATAGGGAGCAAACTTTGTATGGCCGGTAAATAACGCCCCTTCGACATCACGGAAATCATCGTTCGCCGATGAAATATAATTACAATTATGGTAGAACAATGCGGAACCACCTTTCATAACAAATTCTTTCAGGGCTTTCCCTTGTTCAGGTTTTATCCACATTTCAAATTTCTCATTAAGTCCCTCGACCGGCG
>JABHYP010000624.1 GCA_018656855.1 Candidatus Latescibacterota bacterium
ATATTTCAAGAGAAGATATTCTTACATATCTCGCTTCATCTCTCATAATTGACGGCGTTGAAATTGACAATGGTATGATTATTCCAGAAATGACATCTTCGAATGGCCTTGGTGGGATTAACGGCATCTTTGCGCAGATGTTCGGCCACAGGATGGGACTTCCTTCCTTTTCCAACAATAAAGAGGGAATGCCAGCCGCCGGAGGATGGTGCCTTATGGATACCGGCGCAATGGCATTGGGCTACAAAACCCGTGGATATGTCCCGACTCATCCTTGCATATGGTCGAAAATTGAACTTGGATGGATAGAGCCGCTGGAGATCACATCCGATACTACGCTTGATATTGCCGCAACACATATAAACAGCGGTTTGCCCAGGGGTGTTAAAGTTCCTATTTCCAGTGAAGAGTACCTTCTCATTGAGAATAGAAATCGCTATGCTTCGCGCGATTCGCTTACATCAGCGGTATATTCCGATTCGGATTCATCCGGTGTTTGGATTTCAGTAGACCATTATGATGCTTACATCCCTGGTTCAGGTATCCTTGTCTGGCATGTAAACGAACGTATTATAAGCGAAAATCGTGCTGCTGGCACAACAAATGATGATCCTTACCGCCGCGGTCTCGACCTTCTCGAGGCCGATGGGCGCCAGGATATTGGCGCATATATCGGCTGGGGTGACCCAAGGGTGGCCTATACAGAAGGCCACGAGAACGATACATACAAATCTGACGGGGTAAATATTCTCTCACCCTACACGAATCCGCATTCCGGGAGTATGTGGGGAGGCAATTCCGGGATTACCATCGAGGTAAACACGGCCTCCGGGGACACTATGAATGTTTCAATACGTTTCAATAACTACATGAAAGGATTCCCCTTATCCACTGGAACACAGGGAATAATAACTGCCGCTGATATGAACGATGATGGTGTTGATGAGCTGATAGTGTCTGGAAAAGATAATATAAACCATTATTTAAATGTATTAGGTGCCAATGGTAACATACTTTTGGATACACCTTCAATCGGTCACTCTTCAACGGTCATTTCAGAAAATGGAAAATACGATGGAATTATACCTATTGATGGTACGAATTTTACTCTGTTTCGAATGGAAGATGATAAATTCGAGCCATCGACAACTTTTATGAATGCTCTCGGGCCTTATGCCATAAAATTTGAAGGTAATACAGTAACAACACGCTCAGGAAGTAATGAGGACATAGTCCTTGTTTTTACCAGAAATATTGATAATACAACCGGCAGTACTGTTTCAAGTTATATTTCCAGTATTCGAAATGTTAGTGAAAATATAACGATCCAAACCGAAGTAGTTTTTCCTGATACAGTACATATAAAGTCTTTTTCTGCTGTCGATGATTTCATAGCAGCCCTCGGGGAAAATAACACACTCTATCTCGGACATTTAAGTGATGAATCACTTACGCCATACCCAGTCGATGCAAAAAATTCTTACGGCCCTATACTCTCTGATTTAAATAGGGATAATGAATACGAAACCATTATTTCGGCTGAACTTTCTCTTTTCATTTATCAATCCGATGGAACATACGACAAAGCTTATTTTCCTGATAATTCTATCGGCTCCCCAATAGCTGCCGATATAGATTCTGACGGATATCCCGAAATTATTCAATGCACCGAAAACGGCGTATACGCTTTTAGGCACGATGGTATTCCAGTTTCAGGATTCCCCTTCCATGTTCCGCCAGGAGATAATGACGAACACATTACCTCACCGCCGGTAGTGGCCGACCTGGACGACGACGGCAGACCGGATATAGCTTTCGCCACGTCGAATATGAGGCTGGTATCTTACGATCCATCCGGCATCCTGACTCCTGGTTTTCCTATTGCCTTGAGCGGAGAAGTGGTTCATTCCCCATGTATTTTCAGGCGGGCGGCACCGGACAGCATTGCAATCGCCTACATTACCACAGACGGTAAGATCGCAGCCTATGATCTACAGACTGCAATCGATGACGACTTATATATCTGGCCAATGTGGAAAGGCGGACCGAAGCTAAATTCTGCTCTTCTAAACAGTAAAATAACATCGAAAGTGCAAACGACAGCGCCGTTCGAAGCTTTCTGTTATCCGAATCCGATTACTGGAGAAACGGGAACATTCAGGATAATCCCGTCCGGCAAAACAGATTGCACCATAACGTTATATACTGCAGAAGGTTTAAAGGTTTTTGAGCGTTATGTTTCGGAGCAAGACATCATTCCGGGACTGCCGCACGAGGAAAAAATGGATGTGTCCGGCCTCGCAAGCGGCCTCTATATTGCAAAGATCATGACCCGCCAGAAAACGGTCTATTACAAGCTGGGGGTGCTCAAGTGAAAATGAAGAATATATGGGCTGTTCTGGTGTTGCTTATCGTCGCCGTTGTGTCGCCGGTTTCTGCACAGAATCCCTCGCATTTTAAGTGGCGTGAATACGAGACCGAGCATTATAAAATATTTTATCCCGAAGGACAGGAATTTACCGCTTATCAAACCGCTGAAATAGCTGAAAAGGTTCACGAGCCTCTTATCACAATGTATGGCCCCACTGATTCAAAGGTGAGTATAGTTATCAAGGATAATGAAGATTATGCGAACGGCGGAGCATATTTTTATGACAATAAAGTTGAAATTTCGGCGACCTCCCTCGACTATGAGTTCAGAAGTTACAACGACTGGCTCTGGAATGTTATTACTCATGAACTCACGCATATTTATTCCTTGAAACAGTCAATGAAGGCTCCTCGATGGATACCCATGATATATTACCAGCATATAGACTACCAGGAAGAAAAGCGTGAGGATGTACTGGTCGGGTATCCGAACATACTCGCTTCTTATCCCGTTCCAATGTTCAATGTTCCCGGATGGCTCGCCGAAGGGATTGCACAGTATAACGCCCGAGGAGCGAAATATGATCGATGGGACGGACACCGTGATATGATAATCAGGCAGGCAGTGCTCAACGATAAAATGCTTTCAATTAACGATATGCAGGTATTTAACTGGACAGGGCGCGGTAATGAAATGGTGTATAATCACGGCTACTCCCTTATTCTTTTCATTGGTGAAAAATTCGGAGATGAAAAAATATCGGAACTGATTAAGTCTTTGAGCTCGCCAACAGCAATAACCTTTGATATTGCATGCCGCAACATACTCGATATGGATAAGGATCAATTATACGACCTGTGGATTTCATCACTGAAAGAACGCTATGAAACAGTTAAAGAGTCGCTCGGTGATCTTATTGAGGGCACAACGTTCCGTAAAGGCGGTTTCATCAACAGTTATCCCGTATGGTCGCCCGACGGATCAAAACTGGCTTATGTTTCCAACCGAGGTCAGGATTACGGCATAAGATCATGCCGTATAGCAAATTTTGAACCTGGTGGCTGGCAGTGGAAAGGTAAAGAAAAGGATATTGCAAAACATACAAAAAAGCTTGAAAAACAGATTAAAAAATCGAAAGATCAAAAAGAAATCGAAGATACGGCTGCAACTGCCGCCGGCGCATTTGACATCGCCCTTGGAGGCAATATTCAGTCTGCTCCTGTCTGGCTTGACGAGTATAACATCCTGTACAACCGCCGTATGCCATCGGATAAACACGGTTCTCACTGGTGGGATATGTATCGCTATGTCATTAATAGAAAAGATTCGAGAGAGGGAACGGAAAAACGTATCACACATAACCTGAGAGGGATATATCCCCATCTGTCGCCTGATAAGAGCAAACTGGTCTTTGTCAAAAATTATTCAGGCTTAAACAATCTGTTTGTTATGAACAGGGATGATAATTCCATTGAGCAGCTTACTTTTTTCACCGACGGCACCAGAATGTATAAACCTCAATGGTCGCCTGACGGTAACACCATCATTTTCACAATACACCGCAAATCCAGTGTTGACATAGCAATGATAAACCGGGATGGCAGCGATCTGAAAAACGTAGTAAGCTCTGATGGCCAGGATCGAGATCCGGTATGGACATCCGATGGAAAATCCATAGTGTTTTCTTCTGATATAAGCGGCATTCCCAATCTCTATAGAATGGAAATCGAAAACGGTTCATTTTATCAAGTAACTAATGTAATCGGTGCGGCATTTCAGCCTGCAATTTCTCCTGGAGACACTACTCTTGCATTTTCATACTACGGCCCTGATGGCTACGAAATTAGGCTTATGCCCTTTAATGAAGAAAGACCGGTTGCTGATTCGAATCGTTTCCGTAAAAAAACTGAGCAGGTTCACAACACTCCTCAACAACCCTACCCTGTTTCGGAATCAAAACCATATATGATGCAGTCACTTGACTTTTCATATATGCCTGTGGTAAGAAATGACCGCGGCAACATGAAGTTCGGTTCGTATATGATGAAAAGCGAAGTAATTAACCAGGGGGATTTTCTCTTTTCAGGCGCCATATCCCCTGCCAATAGTGACACCGATCTTTTCGCCATGTTCCTTTACAGAAAATTCGTTCCGACAGTGTTTATTGAAATGTACCGCCAGACAAGAAGCGTATCAAAAAGAGAAAACTATATGGAGGAGTACGGGACAATAATTCGCAAAAGAACCTTTGACCTTAATGAGATTGACTTCGGCTTGCAGTATAATTATCGTGACAAACATGAATTCGAGGGCAGGCTAATATACAGCCAGTACAACGCGAAAGTCGAATATACACACTTTTTAACCGGCCCGAAGGTGCATAAACCCGCTTACACGTATTCGCGTGGTTTTGACTTAGCGGCTATATACAGGTATGACACCCACATAAGAGCACGTGACGAGGATATCAATCCTCGCGGCGGAAGAAAAGTTCACATCAGATATGACCATAATATTGATTTTTTTCTTGATGGTTTTGAAAATGTAGGTTTTTTACGTGAAAAATATAAACGTTATCCCTATAACAGATATTTCATAAACTGGATTGAACGTATTCCGCTTGCCTGGACAAAAAAACATACTCTTCTCCTTAGAGGCCAGGCAAACATCATCGACCGAAAAGTAGATTATTTTTACGAATCGCAGATGGGTGGCACGGACCAGATGCGCGGCTACACTTTTTACAGCCTGAGCGGCAGAAAAAACGTTATGGGGCAGGTTTTATACAGATTTCCAATCTTTTACGATATGAGGAAAAGTTTTTCTGTCTGGTATTTAAATCATATTTATATGGGAGTTTTTGCAGATATTGGCAAAGCATGGAACAAAAAGAGTCTTAACTGGTCATCAAGCGGATTCAAGCATGATGCTGGAATCGAACTTAGGCTGGATTCAATTTCCTTTTACAATTTTCCTACTATGATAGAATTTTCGGCTGCATACGGCCCTGATGACATCTGGATAAAGCATTTTGACGAAGAAAATTCAAAAACTGTTATAATAAAAGACGACCAGGAACCATGGAAATTTTATTTTAATATTCTTTTCGGATTCAACTAATCAAAAGGAGTGATTTATGAGATTTTTTATTCTCCTCACAACAATTTCGGCTTTTTTATGTATCAATTCTTCATCTGTAACTGCCGATACTATTATGAACGGCGAACAAACATCTGAAAACGTAATATTGGCAGTCTCTTTTCCCGACATGTCCGAACATATCGTAAAAACCGCCGATATAGACACCGATAGTAAAAAAAATAAAGAATTCAAACCGGCAATCTGGCCTTTCAGCAAAAAGAATGACAGCGTTTCATCCGAGGTAAAACCGAAAAGTACTAGAAAAGCCTTTTTTCTTTCGTTTCTTTTGCCGGGTCTCGGTGAAGCTTATGTTGGATCAAAACGCAGCATACTGTTTCTCGGTGTTGAAGCTTTTGCATGGTGGATGTATATCAGCAACACGAATGAAGGATATGATCTGGAAGACGATTTTCAGGACTTCGCCGACACACACTGGAATTACGATGATACAAACGATTCCGATGGGCAAAATATTGATTTTAATTATTTTAAATGGCTGCAATATCACTTCCGTGAAGTCGGCTTTTCCGATGATATGGATTCTCGAAATCACGCCTTGATCGATTCACTCCTCAAAAAAACGGTAGATAAATATAATTCGTCAATTTCCGGATATTCTATCCATAATCTTCCGCCAAAGAAGACCCAGCAATATTACGAAATGATAGGTAAATACCCCCAGTTCGTATATGGCTGGGAAGATATTGACGACAAGAAGAATGGCGGAAACTATCTGAATCCAACAATTCGTGATGAAAACACCGGCGCTATTCGATACCTGACTGTCGAAACGGTAAAATCCCCGCTGCGCATGAAGTATGAGACCATGAGGGATAACTCCAACAGTAAACTCAAAACAGGACAGCGCGGAATACATATCATGCTGTTAAACAGAGTGTTTTCAGCAATCGATGCTGCTCGCCTGGCATATCATCATAATAAGAAACTGGATTCCGATTTAAGCATGATAAGGGTTCGGTTTACTGAAAAGTTTATCATCGATAACAAAGTACCGATGATTATTGTATCGAAGAATTTCTGAGGTATTAAGTGAAAAAAAAAGCGATATGTTTTATTCTTGTTACAGCGCTTTTCTTTGCGGGTGGAAATATGGCTTATCCCGGAGAAAAGAAGGATCATATGAAAGCGTTCCTCATGTCCTTTATTGTTCCGGGTCTCGGCCAGTTTTATGCAGGTTCATCAGGATATGCAAAGATTTTTATCGCTTCGGAACTTGCAATTTGGAGCGGATATTATTATAATACAAAGATGATGGAAGCCAGCCGTCAGGACTATTTTTCTTATGCAGTTCTGCATGCCGGTGTCAATCCTTCCGGTTACGGTACGAACTATATAAACGCTGTTGGTGCATACAACTCATCATTCGATCATAATCAGTACCGGATGCAGTCAAGTGTAAATCCTGTGCTGTACGCCGGCAATCAGACTTGGAGTTGGGATGCCGCTCAAAACCGGATTTACTTCAGGGAATTACGTGAGCGTGAGCTTGATTATAAAAATAATACCAAGTATTGTATCGCGGGAATTATGCTCAACCATTTCATTTCAGCTCTTCATGCCTCAAAAATGGTACAGCAGTTGAACAGGACAGATTCAGTACTAACATTTAATGTACTCGATAACGGACTCTCGGCAACTATCACAAGGAATTTTTAACCGATGAAACTTCTGGCAAAATATTTTTTATGCCTCTTGTTAATTGTGACTGCCGGAACTGTACAGGCACAGGAATTTGGCAAAAACAAGGTTAATTATTCCGTTTTTACCTGGCAATTTTTTGAAACTGAGCATTTCGATGTTTATTACACCGATGGCGGATATAAGACTGCCTTAATCGCCTCTGAGATCGCTGAAGATTCTTATGACAGGCTCTCCCGCCACTGGAATTTTACCCCTCGTAAACGCATACCCATTCTAGTAAATAACTCTCATAACGATTTCAGTGAAACGAATGTTATTCTTGAAATACTTGAAGAAGGAATCGGCGGTTTTACCGAGCTTTTCAAAAACCGCGTTGTTATCCCCTGGGAAGGTTCACTTGCCAAATTCAGACATGTAATTCATCACGAGTTAACACATGCCTTGATGTTTGATATGCTGTATGGCGGTGTGCTCGAATCTATTTTTAGCCGAGAGTACATGTTTCAACTGCCTCTGTGGTTTATTGAAGGACTTGCTGACCATGAAAGTCAGTACTGGGGAACCGAACCTGACATGATTGTCCGCGACGGTATCATCACAGGTTATCTTCCTCCGGTACAGCATATTTATGGTGGTTATCTGGCCTATAAAGGCGGCGAATCTTTTTTTAAATTCTTGCAGGAGGAACATGGAAATCCGACAAAATGGATAATAGGTGAGATTCTTCAGTCGCTCGCGACAACAAAAAATGTTGAAAAAACTTTTAAATCTATTTTTGGAAAGAGTATCGAAGATATTTCAAAAGAATGGCACAGAAAACTTCGCGAAAATCATTGGCCTGAGGTCGCCGGCCGTGAAATTTCCGAAGATTTTGCACTAAAACTTACCGATCACAGGAAATTAAAGAATTATCTGAACATGACTCCTTCCTTTAATCCAACTGGCGATAGAATAGCTTTCCTGACCGATCGTAACGGCTATAAAGAAATAATGCTTATGAGCGCGATTGACGGTAAACTTATCGATACGGTTGTAAAGGGTGAAAAGGCAGGCGATTATGAAGAGATGCACTGGATGCGCGGCGGCATAACATGGTCTCCTGACGGGAAGATGATAGCTTTTGCCACAAAAGCCGGAGCAAAAGATGTAATCCATATATCGCAGGTTTCAAGCGGTGGTTACGACAAGGTTATCAAACCGGACATGGATGCTATTTACTCACCCGACTGGTCACCCGATGGGCGTAAAATTCTTTTCTGCGGCATTAAAGACAGCAAACTCGATCTTTTTACTGTAGATATTGAATCGCTTACTTATAAACGTCTTACTAACGACTTTTTCGACGAGTCCAGCCCTCGATGGAGTCCTGATGGTAAAAAAATCGTTTTTTCTTCCGATAGACTTACTACTTCATACGAATACTCAATAGAACAGATGAAAGGTTTTTATAACATATTTACTATGGATGCTGATGGAACTAATATCCAGCAAATAACAACAAGCAAGTTTCATGATAGTAATCCGTCCTGGTCGCCTGACGGAGAAAATATTGTTTTTACTTCCGATCGTAACGGTATATCTAATTTATATTATGCCGATCTGAAGGATATGACCTTAGCACCGCTGACGAATTTACTTACAGGTGCATCAACACCATGCTGGTCGCCTGATGGAAATAAAATCGCTTTTACCTCGTTTAAAGAGGGCGGATGGGACATTTACCTCCTGAAACGACCGCTTAAGCGTAATATTACATTTGAAAGTATTACTCCGACTACATACAGGAAGGAGACGCTACGGCAAACTGCCTTTTCTGACGATGATAAAAAAGAAAATATTATTCTCAGCGACAATGGAAGCGGCCAGAAAATCACCATCGGTGATAAAGAACAAAAACCATATAAACTAAAGTTTTCCCCCGATATGTTTAATGCTTTTGCAAGCTACAATACTTTCTATGGCGTAGGGGGAATGGGACAACTGACGCTTTCCGATATCATGGGAAATCATAGATTATTTCTCGGTGCAAATTTGTTATATTCGCTAGAAGAAAGCGATGGCGTTGTCTCATATTATAATCTAAAAAGACAGACAAATTATGGAATTTCGGCATTTCATTACAAAACATATTATCGTTCATATAACAGGAATATTTTAAGCGACAGGATTTACGGCGGATCGCTTATGGCATCGCATCCATTTAATAAATTTAAGCGGCAGGATTTATCTTTTAATCTCCTGAATATCGAAAGAGATGTTTACCAGACCACATATTCGGGATATTATAATCAACCGCAAATATTCACTGGACACCAAAAGCTTGAAGGAATAAGTACTGCAACATTCGAGACACAATTTGTCAACGACACATCATTATGGGGACACATAGGGCCGGTAAACGGCAGCAGATACAAGTTTAACATTGAACATGCTCCTGACATACCACTAACGGATATTTCTTTTACAACTGTTGAGTTCGATTACAGAAAGTATTACCGGTTCGGTATCAAGTATAATATTGTCACCCGTTTCAGCGGTGGTGCGAGCTTAGGGAAAAACCCACGATTGTTTTTCCTGGGGGGTACAAGTAATTGGCTCAATGCTCAATACAAAAATTTACCCGGCAACCTTGAATATATGCAGGATATGTTTTTCGCCCGATACCCTTTCCCATTCAGAGGATTTAAATATTACGAGGAATACGGGCAAAGATATTTCCTCACCAACCTCGAATTCCGTTTTCCGTTTATTGATTATATTGCGTTAAACTGGCCTATTCCGCTTGCAATAGGAAATATTAACGGCGTGCTGTTTACTGATATCGGTTCCGCCTGGTATAAACCTTCTTTAGATCCTGAAACCGGTGAAGATGTCTATGACAAATCTTTTAATGCGTTAAGTACATCTTCCGGAACTTACGCACTCGACGATATAAAAATGAGCTGGGGTGTCGGTATCAGGATGAATCTCGGTTTTGCCGTATTAAGATTTGATACCGCCTGGAAAACAAACCTTGACACACAAGAGCCAAAACCGGTTTTCTACTTATCTATCGGACCTGATTTCTAATAAATACATTTCATGTTTTAATAATTTTTTTCATTGACTCATATATAAAAAAAAATTATATTATTTAGTGTATGAAATAGCGGGGTAGTAGCTCAGTTTTGGTTAGAGTAACGGCCTGTCACGCCGTGGGTCGCGAGTTCGAGTCTCGTCTGCCCCGCCATAATTAATACAAAGACTTAGGTTATATTGCTTGAGTCTTTTTTTATATATTCTATTAAGTCCAACACTATTCCCTATATACCTCCTCATTATTTCATTGTTTCATAAGAAATTAGAACTTGAAGCAACATCTCTCCTCCCTCACCAATTAGAATCTATTATCACTTTAATTTCCGTGTGTTCGTATAAACATAGATTGAGCAGGCGGCACAAAAGGTCTATAATTAATGAATGGACATATATCTTTTTTAGAATTAAAAGCGTATCACATTGAAAAGTAAAATAAAAAAAGCCCGCATTCATTATTCGATCACAGGCTTTTTACAAACTTAATTGGCTAATTTTATTCTTTTTCTGAATCCAGAAAGCCCGTCCTGATAAACGTCATAGTGCCGACAGGAACTGTTTTTCCGCCGGAAGTAAATGCGTAACCGTCAATTATTCTGATCTTTTCGGGATCAGGAGTAGGGTAGTTTTGAGCTGTGTACGTTTCTCCGCTATCTGTCCCGGCATCGTATAAGTACAGGTCGACTACGATGTTCCCGTTCCAGTCGTCAACGCTGAAAAGATCTAGGCCGGCAACACCTACAAACCAATCAGGACTCGGCGCAAGCATCGAGGCGAGGGTAACATAGTGGAAGTTCCGATGAGCAGTGAATGTAATCGTCACAGATCCTGGAGAAACCGGTATCCCGCCGCCCCAAAGCAAAACATTTGCATCGTCTGAATCGATTGCAGCAAGAATCTCTTCCGTAACAATATTCCTCGCCCCTGTTTCCGCAAGCTCCCTGATACCCGGCGTTGCCAAACCTCCTTCTTCCCAGAAGAGAAGCCGTTCATTATGATATGCGCCGATGATAGGTGAAAAATGAGGTGTTTGCGGAAAATCCAGGGGATGCGTTTCTGCGCTCCAGGTTGAAGTAAAAGTAATGGTATATTCAGCATATTCATCGGGTTCGAACTCTGTGGCGGTAAAACTGCCGGGATTGACCGATTCGCCGGCTATCACAACTGAGAGTTGCACAGGTGCGAACCTGTAACCTTGTAGCTCTGGAACTATAGAATAGGAACCGTCGGTTATACCTTCAAAAATATAGTAACCACCGGAATCAGAAAGAGCAGTGCGCGGGGCGAAAAGCTCATTGTCAGCCTTCGTACCGCTCAATGTAATAATCGCACCTTTAATGCCGTCCTTATCGAGGGCAAGCACTCTGCCCGTAATAGAATTAGTGACGGTATTATCCCCGTCACCATCATCATCAAAAAGACAGCCCTGAGACACAAAAAGAAGAGTTACTAATGATATTGCCAAAAGCTGCTTCATAAGTTCACAAATCCAACCGGGATTTCCATTTTAAAATCATATAGAGTACGTTTTACTTAATCTTATTCATAAATAGACAATAGTCTTTTTCAATGCTTCAAACAAGCATATTTTCAAGGTCGCAAGTATAGCCTTAGGTAACAGCAATAAAGGGCATTACCGTGGATTCTGTCGTTAACCCGTGTTGGCTTGGGTGCGATGTAACAAAATATCATTTTAAAAAGATAGCTCGTGAATCGCTTTGCTTGTGCAAGAAAAAATATTTATGAAATATTTTATGATATAATATAGTTTCGGGATATTTTTGTGGAAATTAAATTAAACCTATCGGGATAACTCATTTAAGGAAGGGGTATTATTTTTAAACATACTCTCTGCCGAGGGGATGTAAACATTATTTGTATGCTATGAATACATTTCTCAAGAATATATATATCAAAATATTTGCTTAATATTCATTCAATTAAATGTTTAATATGAATGCTGTCTGAACTCTTAGATTGGAAATATTTAAGTCATTGCCGGCATTATCATAATAACCGGTTGTCCATTTTGATATTTCTATTGCAAACGATGTATTGTGCGCAACATTAGTGTAAATATTTGCAAACATACACTTGTTTAAGTTTATGCTCGGAAAGCTCAGTTTATTGTGTTTCTGAGGCTGGTCAATTCCAATACCCAGATTGCATGTAATATTGTTGTGTGCTTTTAAAGCTGCATTTATCCAACCGCCTGTACTCTCAACCTCTTTTTCCAGTTGATAGTTGAATCCTTGGCCGATACCGCCAAAATACTGGTTGAGAGTTTTTCCAGTAAAAGCTTCACCTTTAATTGATAGTGCATGAGTTAAGATATAGCTTGCATGCAAATTTACAGAATATGTGGTATAATGCTTGTCCTTAGGTAGTCCGTTTCTATATTCCATTTTTCCGTAATGTCCCGAGACGCCGATATTAACCTCTGGATTGATGTAGGAAAGTCTTCCCTGAACTACAGGAAGAGAACTGTCTTCGCCGTCATCATTACCATCATCATCGATATCACCGGAAATGTTTCTAGAGAGGGAGCCAACTATTTCAACACCGTTTGTGACGATGTTCCCGAACTGAAACTGCGGATGCCTGTAACCGATATTACCGCAATTCCATAATACTGTATAGTTTACAGTTGATGGCACCAACGGTGAAATTATGTCGGAAGTCTGGCCTGCAAGTAAGTAGTATTTACCAAGATCCACTTTAAAGAATGCGTGACGCAGCATTGGCAAATTTTTATTTTCAGCGCCACCACCAAAAAAATCGAATTCAAATCGAGCTGAGATTATTCTGTCTTTGATTTCGTCATACAACAAGTTCGCCCCAAGACGCGTCTGTCGGGCTGTCATATTGAATTCACCATCTTTACCATGAGCTTGGTCAGGAAGTTTAACGTTAAAGACGTAGTTTCCGCTATTTGTTCTTGTTTCGTCAATTGCCATATCAACTTTTATAAAGCCGTAAGGTTTGATGCTGGGTATATTCTCTTCCGCATAAGAGTTTCCAAATGTTAATAATAGCAATAATATCAATAGTATATAAGACTTCTTGTCGAACATTATTAATACTCCCTTAATTATTACGAAATGAATGATTAAAAGATTTTAATATTTTATATTCCATTAAGTAAGTTTATAGCAATATATATGCCAATAGAAATTGATTTAAATTGGCATTCAACGAATTTACATAAGGCGTTGAATATTATAATGATAAGTTAAAATGCAAAATATCTGCAATCCTAACTATATATGGGTGTTATTTCAAATATGAGACACATTTGAGAAGTGGTGGTGATAGCATATATATAGTCAATATAAACATACATATAGATTAATCTCATAAATGATATGTAATGTGAGATAATTTTAATATGATAAATTCCCTAATAAATGACTCAATTCTCTGAAGTATTTTTGCCTTTTGTCAAAAGTGTATGTTCTCAAAGCCCTTGACAGTTTTGCCTGAAATATTAAATAAACGTTAATTCTTATATTATAGTCATTTATGAGCATTGGAAGCTAGTATAAATATAGCCGTGAGGGTGTCATTCATGGAATCTGGGAGAGTTTATAAGCAGGAATGTGCATGGCATAAAAATGATTATATAATATGTAAAATATTTGTTACTTTTGAAATGTGAATATCGCCTATAAATGCTAATATTAATGAAAAACATGGAACAGAAACAACTCGCAAACGTTTAATATAATAGCATTATTATATTAACATTATAACGCTAATTATCCTTGCTATTATGGGTGTCAAAGAAGTAGTTTTGTTCATACATAATGTTGAGGTCATGAGTGAGTAAATATTGACATTATAATATGAGCGTTTTTTACCCTCCTGAACTACTCTTGGGCACCCATAGTATTAAATTATAAAAACCTTTTACAATGATTATCAATATAAAATAATTATTTATAATTAGAAGGCGATAATATACAAACAGTTATCCTTAAAGAGAATGAATGGAATAAACAAGTTTTTGGAAGCCCTCTATGGTTTTTTTTCTACTTAATTATATGCTGCCGACCTCAATATATTTCGGTAATTTTTCACCCATGACCTTCGCGATATCCTGACTTACCCACACAA
>JABHYP010000625.1 GCA_018656855.1 Candidatus Latescibacterota bacterium
ATCGATCGCTCAGGCGGGCTTGGTGATATTCAGTCGTGATGGGGGAGTAACTCCGTCAGCTATTGAACCGGTATATCTGCGAAGATCAGACGCAGAAATTGCAAGGAACAATAGCTGTAAATGAGGTGTTCAATATTCAAAATTCCAGATTTCAAATTCCAAATCTCAGATGACAGGTTCATCCTTAACTTAATATTTCACTCTTTTTTTTCTCTTGAATAACCTACCGATTGTGCTAAAGTGATTTTCTGATCCGGACGAAGTTTCATGGCTTTCGACAGTGTCTGCCTGTCAATCGAGCCACGCACAACAGTTGCCAGCCTTTCGGAAGCGCAGAACAGGTAAACATTCTGGCTGATGAAACCTGTGTCAAGACGCGCAGTTCTGTACTTCCATTCATCCGGCCTGTCACCCAGCCTTGAGAAATCCGAAACATAAACGAGATTCACAGGCGCCTCTTTAAAAAAGCCTTGTGTACCTGTTAAAGATTGTATGTCATCCGAAACAACCAATTTCAGCATGTGGGCTTTTGCATCATAAAGATAAAGGCCGTCAGGGGTAGTGACATATATATCAATGTCCTGTGAATTAGTCGATGAGGGGGCGGTGCGCTTACCCGTTTCAGGGCGATTAATACCAAATGCCGCCCAAAGCATATTTGAGAGCACCTGAGCAGGCAGCTCCTTCGGACTGAAGTCGCGCAAAGATTTTCTCTCTTTTAAAGCTTGCATCAGCGGCATACCGCCGTTCATTTGCGGACTTGGAAGCTTAATCTGTCTGAATTCCTGTGCATACGAAACTGTTGAGAAAACGAGGCAAGTGGTCACGATAAAGCTCACAAACAGAAGCGAAAGTCTTTTCATAATAGTATCCCCTTTTTTTAATTGAGTTTGTACATGAAAGAGATCAAGCAAGCATTTCTATTATATCTATAGAACTATTAGTATTTATATATTATATGTCAAGGGTCTTTTCTCTAAACGGTCTTTGAGATGGAAACATAACAAAACTCGCTCTTTATGTCGCTTGAATTAAGACCTTTTCTATAACTACATTGAGAACCTCTTCGATGCTTATTCCGTTCATTAAACCGTTGCCTGAAGGCACGATTGTCACATCCCTGCCTACAGGACGCCATACAGCGGGGTCTGTCGCACCGAAAAGAACCACGCAGGGTGTGCCGCACATTGCTGCAAGGTGGCTCACGCCGGAATCGTTCCCAACATACAGTTCGGCTTCCGACAATACCTGTAATAATTCACTGAGCGATTCGGTCTTTATGACGTGAAAAACTTCTGACAGGATATCTTTTTCCATTCCACGTTCAATTTCTGCAGGGCCCAGTAAAAAAGAAACTTGAGATGTCACGCTTTCAGCTAACCGGATAAAATTCTTGAGAGGCCAGTTTTTAGAGCGGCTGCCGCTTCCGGGATGAATCAGTACCCCGCTGCGTTTTCTCGTTAATGATTGATCAATAGTAAATTCTGTGCTGATCGCCAGTGGTGGGGATATATGTGATTCTCCCAGGATAGTCATAAGGTGATCGGCAATATGTCCTTTGAGGTTATTGGGTTTGCGGGGATCCAGGACATGGCAGTTTCGGGCGCCTGAGTCTATTATTGTCTTTTTTATTTCCTTTTCGGGAGCGGTTGTAAAAAAGTAAACGATATCAAATTTCGAGAAAAAAGAGCGCAGGAATTCTGATGGCGCTGAATCGGAAAATATTTTATAAAAACCGCCTGTATCGATATAATGATATCTATCAAAAATCCCGGATAAGCGAGCGACAGAGAGCATCATTTCATTTCCGAGTATATGAAACTTCATATCGGAGTGGATTTTTTTAATAGTATGAGCGACAGGAAGGGTCAGAAGCGAGTCGCCGAGACCGCCGGTTCGTATGAGGAGAATATTCATTTACTTAAAATCTTCTCCACCATGCTGAGAATTTCGTTCACATCCGCCATTCTTCCCATACCCGCGCGCCCATCGGCTAATGTGCCTTCTACAGGTCCGGTGAAATGTACACCCGTTTTTTTCAGAGTCGCGACATTGTTCCGGACAACCGGATTTTCCCACATACGGTTATTCATTGCAGGCGCGATTAGAATCGGCACAGATGACATCATGGTTAGTATCGTGGTGCTGACAAGGTCGTCCGCTATTCCGGCGGCCGCTTTTCCGATAATGTTAGCAGTCGCCGGAGCAACGATAAGAATATCAGCCCTGTCTGCAAGGGCAACATGTTCGAGGCTCCATGTGTTTCCACGGTCAAACAATCCTATTGCAACAGGATTTTGAGAAAGTGTTTCAAGTGTGAGAGGAGTAATAAATTCCGTTGCCCTTTCTGTCATAATCACCAGGACTTCAGCGTTTGCTTTTTTTAGCTCTCTGACTATAATCGGGCTTTTGTATGCAGCTATCCCGGCGGTAACCGCCAGTACTGCCGTTCTGTCAGTGAACATCACTGCCGCCTTTCATAGACCACGTACATTATTGGGTAAAACAATTCTTATATATTTAATCTGGTATCAGAACATCACGTGAAAATGTTCTCAATTGTATCCTTACCGTATTTTTTCATGACATCGCCTACAAGATACAATGAACCGGTAATAATCACAAGTCCATCCCGTCCGGCCATTGAAATCGCTTTTTCCACCGCACGTAGAGGTTCCGGTTCGATGGTGACTTCAACCGTATCGGGCGACTGCTCAGCCAGTTCCCGTGCACTCATGGCACGCGGATTTTTTATCTGTGTTACAATAAAGCGCGAAGCTGCGTTTCCGAGAATTTCAAGAACCTCTGTCACCTCTTTATCACAGCACATGGCTGCCACCGCCACCGTTTTATCCCTCGGACTCCGGGATAACAAGAACTCGGTTATCATGCGCATTGCAGCGGGATTGCATGCCCCGTCAAGAACAATATCAGGGTTTGTGGAAACGGATTCAAGCCGTCCCGGCCATCGAACCGTTTCGATACCATTTCTCGCTGAATCCGGATCAACAGGATATCCTTCCGAAGCAAGTGTCTCAAGAGCCGTCATCGCCACAGCTGCATTTATCAACTGCATGGAGCCTTCGAGCGGAACCGAAATGTCATCGAAACTCCATTTTGAACCGCAGTAACTTATTCCATTCTTTTCTTTTTTCCATTTGACATCACGGCCGACAACAAGGAGTCTTGTCCCCACCTTCTCGGCTTCTTCTTCAAGTACACGCTGGACGGCGGGCTCCTGCGGTGCGCTCACAACAGGAACGCCCTGCTTGATGATGCCTGCTTTTTCGTATGCTATTTCCGAGGATGTTTTGCCGAGTTTGTCGCTGTGATCTATTCCTATAGAGGTTATTACCGATACCGCCGGGGTGATGACGTTCGTGGAATCGAGCCTTCCTCCCATTCCCACCTCTATCACGGATGCATCAACGGCTTTACGGGTAAAATGGTCGAAAGCAAGGGCTGTCCATACGTCAAAGAAAGTCAGG
>JABHYP010000626.1 GCA_018656855.1 Candidatus Latescibacterota bacterium
AGAGAGGGAAACCCGAGCCGGATATGTGCCGATATTTCCCCCTCTTTCGCGTGCGAGAGAGGGGGGCAGGGGGTGAGTGTGGTCATCCCCTCTATAATTTTAGAGAAGTCTTAGCAGACGGCAGAAATTTAGGAGTGTATAGCACTATCTACATTATTCCCCCCAATAAAGCTTGATCTTATATAGTGGCTTTGCCACCGAGGAGTGAGTTAATAAAGAATCAATATTTTTTATCTGTTAAAATTGTATTTTAATCCGACTCCTCCGCCAAGACCAATAGGAACAGCATTACCAAAGACTACATCTATCCGAAATTCAATCGGTATAGTAAAAACTTTTGAAATTGGTAATTCGTGACCAACAGCAAACGGTATACCGATAGTGGCTCCCGACCCGTTTAAAAAGACGTGAAGGCTTGCTCCGGTTAAAACGTAATAATGTGAGGCAAAACTTTTTCGTACAATTCCCCCAAGGTGCGCTGTCCAGATAGTTCCCCAGCGCCATCTCGGACTACTCATCGGCGGGATATGTTTTTCTTCCCAGTAATATAATCTGTTAATTCCTATCTCCGGACCGAATGAAACGTTTTCGGATTTTTTAAATAATATTTGAATCAGCCCCTTATAGTTAAACTGATTCCATTCAACTAAACCCGCGTCGGAAATCTCGGAGTATTCAGGAATTTCCATCGCTTCGGAGACATTAACAAGAGTGTATCCGAAATTGTTTTGTAAATTTACAATCGTTTGTGCCGGCGCTTCCGTTGAGAAGATAGCCAGAAAAAGCAGAAAGAATGCTGATTTTCTCATGATGATTGTCCTTTAAGATTTAACGGTTTATGGTTCACCTGCTGTCCCTATCAATAATTATGACCATGATATGGAGGGGTAATCCCCTGTGATTACCCACCTATGAATTGCAGCATCATGGTATGCCCCGATGCTTGTGCCGGGTGTAAAACCATAATCCACACCCATCGATCCCTGACTCACCCTTGATCCCTCTCTACCCGGTAGAGAGGGAAAACCGAGCCGGATATGTGCCGATTTCCCCCTCTTTCGCGGGCGAGAGAGGGGGCAGGGGGTGAGTGTGGTTTTTGATACCGCTATATCTGCGTCAAAATAGTTTGTTTTGTTCTATTTTTTGAGATAGCCGACTGATTGTGCAAGAGTGATTTTTTGATCCGGTCTCAGCCCCATCTCTTTCTCGAGAGCAGGCCTGTCTATTGAATGAAACACAACGGTCGCCAATCCCTCCGAAGCACAATACAGGTAAACATTCTGGCTTATATATCCCGTATCCGCCGCAGATAGAAAACTCTTTTGTTCGTCCGGTCTTTCACCCATTCGTGTATAATCGGCAACAAATATCAGGTTGACAGGCGCCTCCTTCACGAATGACTGGCGGCCTATAACCGCCCGGATGTCTTTTGAATGAATCCCTTTTAATATATTTTGCTTTTCATCATACAGATAGAGACCGTCAGCGGTGGCGACATAAACGTCGATTGTCTGCCTGTTACCCATCGAGGGCGCTGTTCGCTTTCCCGAATCCATGCGATTTATTCCCCATGCCGCCCAGAGCATATCTGACAATATTTGCAGCGGCAGATTCTCGGAGCTGAATTCACGTAACGAATTTCTTGCTTTTAATACCTGCATCAGTGGTTTACCAATTTCAGTCTGCGGCGGCAAGAGTTTTATCGTTTTGAGTTCCTGAGAAAATGTTATATTAGAAACTGTAAGAAGAGCGGTAAAAATCAATCCGGCGGTCAGTAACGATAGTGTTTTCATGATAAACCTTTCTTTGAGTCGGATACCTATTGTTTTCATGTTTTCCTTATAACACTCTTGCTCTTTCGCGGATTAAAGAGTGTTGATGTGTACAAAATATTATCATCAATAATGAGTGTCAAGAGAATAGCAGATTATATCAATGCTGTACAAAATTGGAAGAAATTTTGTCTGAACCGCTGATACGCATGGTTAAATGATTGTTATGATATGTAGGGGTAATCCTATGTGATTACCCATTTTTGAATTGCAGTATCATGGAATGCACCTCCTGTCCCCTCTTTCGCGTGCGAGAGAGGGGACAGGAGGTGAGTGTGTTTTTTTTGATCCGGTCTCAGCCCCATCTCTTTGTCGAGGGTAAAAAAAAGACGCCCTATTGGACGTCCTCTTTTCATGCCGGATATGTGTTATCATTTATGCGAGTAACGAACCGGCGCAATTGATAACGTAGATGTAAGAAACTACGAAGAAGCTTAAACCCGCCACTAAAATTGCAACATCCGTTTTCATTTTCTTTCTCCTTTATTATGTGTTAACGTTTATCTCTCTTCCTACTGTATATGACGTGGCCTGTGGCAGAATAATTTCAATATACTGGAAAAAGTAAAATGGATACCCTTACAGGATAAGGAAATTGGCTTCGGTGGGATTGCAGCATGATACAAATAATCCACACCCTCGCTATTTTGCATCACTTAAAAAATTATCCATCCAACAGGCAAATTTGAGTTTTGCGGACAGGCCGCCAGAAAAGGCTGAAATTCTTCCTTTTTTGTTGGCTTTTTTTATG
>JABHYP010000627.1 GCA_018656855.1 Candidatus Latescibacterota bacterium
AACCCGCTACAATACCAGCAATTTCCGAAATAACTCTGTCATGTTCTATGGCGGTGTCAAACCGACCGGCTGGCTGCAACTCAATGCAAATGGATCTTACGGCGATAATATTGATTACTCGAACACCAGGCCCGGCACAGGGGCAAGCATCAGTCCGAGTGTCGTGATCAATGCCGGCTCACGCTTATCATTCGATCTCAACCACAACATCGCCAAGCTCGATGTGAAGCCGGGGCGTCTCTATACCGCGAATGTCAGTAATTTCAAGGTCGAGTACCAGTTTACCAAACGCATGTTTTTCAGAACGAATCTGCAATGGACAGATTACCAGCGTAACACCGACTTTTACAATTACGATGTAGAACAGAAATCGAATAAGCTGTTCAGCCAGTTGCTGTTCTCGTACAAAATCAATCCGCGGACAGTATTCTTCCTCGGCTACTCCGATAACTACCAGAACAGGAATTACCGGGACGACCGCCGTATCGTGGACGACAGCCTTATCCAGACCAACAGGGCTATTTTCACCAAAATCGGATACGCCTTTCAGTTGTAAGCGGCAAAATGCATCAAAGACTCCTCGGTATCCATATCGATAGCATCGGATTTATACTTGAACCGATCGTTTAAGATGTGAAAAACATATACCGAGGAGTTTTTTTTACATAAAACCCGAAATGTACAACTGATGATATTGATTCTGTCGCCAATTAAGTTACCTTAACCTATTTTAATTCTTACGAATATTAATTTGCTGAAAGAATAATTTTTTTCTTGACATACATAGAAGTTCTATATATTATACATAGAACATCAATGCATGGAGGTTATGATGAATATTGACAAGGAACTAATTGGCGCGTCCACAGGATTACTTATCCTTGGAATTATTGCGAAGTCTGCTAGTTATGGCTATAAGATTATCAAGCAGATTAATGAAGACTCTGAGGGTTTATTCCATTGGCAGGAGGGAACAGTATATCCCATACTTCACAAACTGGAAAATGAAGGATTGATACGGTCTCAATGGGAAACAGCTGATACCGGTCGAAAGAGAAAGTTCTACTATATTACTTCAAAGGGACGGGAAGCTATCACGGAAACAAAACACCAATGGAATGAATGCTACAATCTTATTTTACGTGTCGTGGAGGTACCCAATGCCTGAAAAGATAAGTTCGCCAATAAACAAAAAGATACAGCAATTCTGCAATAAAATATCAGTGACATATGACCTTGATGATGCGATACAAAAAGAGCTATTTAACCATATGGAGGACAAAATCCTCGATTATCTCAATGAAGAGGTAACAATCACAGAGGAGGATGCGTTTGTCTTGGTGCGGGAACATTTTGGCGACCCAATTCATATAAAAAAATTACTCAAAGAAGTACATGGTGCGCAGGCTAAGGAATCATTAATAAGGAGAATTGGGGCTGTGCTGGCGGCCACTATAGCGGTTGAACTTTTGCATCCATTCGTGAGGGATTTATACTATTTATTAAAGATAATTAATATAAAATCATATTATATTATTCCACTCTTTATTAGTGATATTGCTCTTCCATTGTTACTATGGTTCATCTTAGTAAAATGGCAAAAGGGTATTGTTGCGGAACGTAACGTATGGTTTCAGCGAATTAAACCTTCAATGTTCATCGGTCTGCTTGTTTTTTTACTATTTCTCAAAATTTTCGTACCATATTTTTCCCAAGTAAATCGGGTTGTAGATTGGCTAAGACCAAATAAGATAGAAATGAGAATAATAGAAAGAGAAAATTACCTCCATTGGGTCAGGCCAGCAATGCCAAGACATACTTATGACGCTGCTTATGATATAATAAAATTCTCTAAGTATGCAAATCCAACATATTGGTTTACGCTTGCATATATCGTTCTCCTGCTTACTGCGTGGTTATGGTGGTGTGATATACCTCAGATGAGATTCCGTTCTCTCATATATGCATTAGTGACATGGATTATTTACGCCAGAATTCTTCCATTATTGCTACCGAGTGGACTGTTTAAATGGAATTCGATTACAAATCAAGTAGATTTCAATTTTCGGTTTTATCCTATTAGATATGTTATCTCTTGGAATGGTGTCCAAACCCTTATGATATACTTTTCTATAGGGACTATAGTCCTTGGCGTATACATTTTAATGACAAAATATCATATATTGGAAACCAGAACTTCTAAACTAGTTCTTCTTAGAAAGTAATTATTACATAGAAACGATTAATAATATTCTACCAGAGGAAAGCAAAGAAGGCGTCCATATCGGGCGTCTTTTTTTGTGTTATGCTGTCTTGGTGCTCTATTGTTCAAATTAACCTTGACTTTCACAATTATTCAGATAATTTTTGGAAAAATCGAACTGAGATTGACCGGGAACGAATATACAGGTGATTGAGGATGTTATTAAAAACAGTTGACTTTCATGACATACTCATTATTTTCTAAGAATATAAATTGACATTATCTATCTGTTATTTAATTGTTACATAAAATATGAGTTTGCCACATGCTCTTAACGAAAAGCAGCCGCATTATTCTATCATCTTTGCTTTTGACATTATTGCTGGGTGTCAATGAATCTCATGGCCAGTTAGAAAAATTCACACCGCGCCAGAATCCCGATGCAGAGGTTTGGCAGATTACAGAAAATCCATCGAGACGAGATTGGGCAAATTACCAGAACACTGATGCATGGAGCCCTGATGGCCGATATATATGTTATGAAAGCGGCCAGGGCACCGCTAAAGCGGCTGTTATGCTGTACGACTTTTTCAGAAATAAAGCGATATGGGTAGATGCAGGGATACAGCCACGCTGGGCAAACAATCACAACTGGCTTTTTTATATGACTACCAATCCCGGTGGAAAAGGCCGGGCGCTTATATTTTATAATTGCGATACTGGTGAAAAAACACTTCTCTGCGGTGGGATCACCGGAATTGGTGAAACAGATTCTGACGACCGTTGGGTTTTCGGCAAAAACTCCAATGGTATCCTCCGCGTGATTATCCATGCAAACAGCCGTCCAGAGGACATTTCGGCCGGCGGAGCATTAGGCTCTTTCATGCTCCCAAACCCCCGTCACCCAC
>JABHYP010000061.1 GCA_018656855.1 Candidatus Latescibacterota bacterium
GCCGTCATCATAATCGACACCGTAACCGTTCCTGTTCATCATGTAGAGTTCGGTCGACATGAGTCGGGGTTTCCGTTTTCCATATACATCGCAGGTGTCGGTATACCAGAATTTCCAGCCGACATGCTCCGATTCCCAGAACGGCATGAGGTGATGGCAGTAAGACCCGATTGCGGCGTGAGTGGAGTGCTGCATCCAACCTCGCTGGTTGAAACCGATATAGAGATAGAATGTTTTTTTCTCGCGCGCTTTTATATCGGTTATAAAGAAAAGCTCATCCCAGACACCGTCCTTGTCGAGGTCGTCCGCCTGGTAGAAAAGCTGCTGTCCGTTTGTCTCCTCGCGGATATTATGCCCTCCCTGCCACTTGAGCACCTCACTAGAAGGCAATGGCCGCGCTGGAAGAGATGGATCGACTACGGTTATCGCCATCTCATGGACATCTCTGAGGGAAAGTTCCTCACGCGGTATGACAACCGGACAATCCGTGCGGTCGAAATCAAGCGTGTTGACAAGGGTAACCTTTATACGAGTCCTGTGAGCGTTATCCCCCTCGGTGTACCAGCCGTCATTTTCAGCAAACGACCATGATGAAACGGCTGTAATAATCAACAAACCGGCGAGTAATCTGATAATAATACGCATGAGCAGCCCTCCTGTCGAAAAGTGTTATATTTTAATAAGCTATTGATATTATATATGGTTAGCACAAATACTTTACTAATCTTTGCCAATCTGCTTTAAATAATTGATAAAGACAGTCATATTGTTCATGTAGGTACGTGTCGATATTCCTTGGTATTTCTTTTGTTTTGTTTATGATCTTCTTCCTGTTGTTTTCGTCGATTATGGTTTCTGGTAATGCCATAACATAAAGTTTCTCCACCCAGACTTTGATTTTATTCAAGGTTGGGCATGTGCTTTATCTATTATCATTATTTGCTTTTGAAAGAAGATACTGAGGAAATATTTCCAGCGAAAGGATTAAAACAGAAATTTACCATTTTTACAAATACATTTGCCATCAACAATTATTGTAGGTTTCCGGATTACCAGATCAAAGTGGTAACTGCTTTCGTTCTTACCCCCCTTAAACATAATATTACGGCCAAATCCAAAATGGCATGTTCCTCTTGCCTGCTCTGATTCCATCATGTCCGCATCCCATCTTGAGCTGATACTCGTCCCAATACCTATTTCGGCAAGAACATTCGAATTATTATCGCGGGTCAGGTCTTTTTGTGCGTATTTTTGCTGTTTATCAGTTAAGTCCAGATAGGAAACATTAATAACACGTCCATTATCAATTCTCAGAAGAAACGGTTTCTTCGGAGGACCCATATAAGCGCATCCATCCACAAAAATAGTACCGTTTGTTTTACTTTCCACAGGCGCAGTAAATATCTCTCCGTCAGCCACTATCCAGGATCTCGGCACAATTCTTATGTCTGTTCCTTTTTCAGTGGTTATGTGAATTTCTCTTGTGTCGGTAATTTCTTTTAGCAGTGACGTACGAAAATCCTCCAATTCATCAGCATCAGCGCTAAACAGCCTTATTAAGCCTGGTGTTGACATAAGCCAATCACAAAATAAATACTCGTTGGATATTTTTAATCCCGTATCAGGCCTCCCCACATTTTCAAAAAGAAAAGAGGCGTCAACCAACTGTATCAGAAAAATAAATCCCCGTTTGCCAGTGCCATCTTTAATCAATGACTGAATCCGGGCAACATCCGAATTTGATTTATCTCCCAGATTAAACAGAGAATAAGGAATCCTCTGCTTTTCAAGTTCATGAGTTATCCATATCGCAAGATTTTCTTTGTCTTTTGAACAGACCACTACTACTGATCCCGAGGGTGCCTCCGATACTTTGCTGACAATATTGTGTGCGGCACGGGCAAGAGTTTTCTCATCAAATCCTTCAATATCGGGGAGGTTACAGCTCCGGGAATTGGCGCTAATCAATGAAAGAATCGAACATAAAACAACCAATAGTTTCAATGTAAGCCCCTATTATATATGTTGGTTAGCAGGAAAGGTAGTAGAGCTAAGCTTCTTCTCATTTATTTATCCCTGACCGGTAATTTTTTATTGCAGGGTTAAAATTCCCGAACCGGCTATGGGAGAACAGACAAGCATATTTTCAGGAATGTTGTGTTTTTCGTAAAAAGAAGTTAGCATTGTGGTCAGAAAGGCATCCACCGATTCGTTTTTAACAAGTACCATGATACAGCCTCCCAATCCGGCGCCTGAGAGCTGTGCGCCTGCGACTCCTTCTACGTTTAGAGAGGTGTCAACGAGTTCGTCGATAATAAATGTCGAACACCCGTATCCTCCCGGCTGCAGGTAAAGCGAGGAAGAATTGTCGCCGCCTGCAAGTCTGTCACGGAGCGAATCTATATAAACATCAGGAGTTGAATTTTCATACCTTATACGTTCTCCTTTTTCATCCAACTTGCTCACCCGGTCGCCGTCATGGGAAATGTTCATAAGACGTCCTGCTTTTTTGACATTTCCTTTTTTGATTAACCCGGGGAACTCTCTTGCCCGTGCTATCTCGGAAATTCCGAAAAGCGTCAATCTCCTCGCTTCATAACCACCGGAAGGTTTATTATGAGATGAAAATATTTTCTCCATGCGCTCTTTATCGTCTTTACTGATTTTTTTCATCAGTTCATTTCTTGTGATACGTTCGGGGATATTTTTGAGAATATCGTATATTTCGTAGGGTTCAAGTCCGAGCCGCTTAGTATTGATGTCACGGAAATAAACAAGCCGTTCACAATATTCCGGATACCTGGATTTAACGACTGCAAGCGCTACTTCGTAGGTTGCCACCTTCTCGTTAAAGATCTGCATGGCTCCCTCTGACTTTTTCGCATGTTGTTGAGATTGAAGTATGACAAGGCTGTAGTCTTCCGGAAAAGAGATAATGTCTTCCACCCTGATATCATGGAAACCCATGTGTATTATTTCCCCTTTTCCCCCGAATTTCATTGCGGCATGGTCGCCGCTGCCGCCGCGTGTGCCCACAAACCATTCGCTTTCACCACAGAGATTGACAAAATCCTTCGGGATAAACGATAATCCGTTTATGAAGGTGAGGGCTTCTGCCGCCGATACCACTACCGCCGATGAAGAGCTAAGACCGGCAGCAAGCGGGATATTGCTCGACAGAACACCGTTGAAACCCAAAAGAAGCCGCCCCTTGAATTTTTCCTGTAGCCTGAGAGCCGCAGCTTTGAAATAGTTCGACCAGTCACCGCTTGTTGAGCGGATCATTTCGAGAACGGTGTTCGAATCGATTATATTCAGCCATTCATCCCATGGCAGCCTCGATAACTCCTCC
>JABHYP010000628.1 GCA_018656855.1 Candidatus Latescibacterota bacterium
AGCTTTTCGGTTTTGACGGATGCCACTGTAATGACTATGTCAGGAGAGTATACAGCTCTCTTTTGAAACATCCCAACCTCTTCGGCGTTGTCGTGGTAAGCCTCGGCTGCGAAATGCTGAGAGGCGACTTTCTTCGCCGGGCTGCAGAAACTGCCGGAAGGGAAGCACGCCTGATTACTATTCAGACCGATGGCGGCACACCTTCTTCCGTAACTAAGGGGCGTTCGTATGTTTCGGAGCTACTGGAAAAACGCGAACTCGCTGAACGGTGCGATTTCTATCTTTCCGACCTCAGAGTCGGTACTAACTGCGGCGGTTCCGATGCAATGAGCGGTTTGGCTTCAAATCCGACTGTCGGAGCGCTTTTTGATACGGTGCTAGATGCCGGAGGAACGTGTTTCTTCGATGAGATAACCGAGATGATCGGCTGCGCTGAAATGGCTGCGGCACGAGCTTTAACCGAAGTTTCGGAAAAAATCAGAGAAGCTATCAACCGTGCTGTCGATATTGCGACGGAAGTCGGTGAGTTCGGTATTGTATCAGGCAATGCTGAGGGCGGGCTTACTTCTATCGAAGAGAAATCACTCGGTGCGTTCATGAAAAGCGGACACCGGTCGATAAAAGATGTAGTACGTGTCGGAGAATCACCCGAAGCGCCTGGTCTTTATCTTATCGATTCGATTCCCGACGATATCACACGTGGGGTTTCTCCAGTCAATGATGCAGAGAATATGTCGAATGCTGCGGCGGCGGGCTGTCATCTTCTCATCTTCACCACCGGAAGAGGGTCGCCTATAGGAAGCGCGCTCATGCCGGTGATAAAGATCTGCGGCTCGCCGGGAACGTGCGAGACGATGAAAGAGAATATTGACCTTGACACATCGGCAGTGCTGTATGGCGATAACTCGATTGAGGATATGGGACAACGGTTGTTTGATGAAGTCATCGAGGTTGTAAAAGGGAAACAAACTGCCGCCGAAAAACTCGGCCACATGGAACTTAATCTCCATTATATGAATCAGGAACATAAATCCTGTAACTGCTGACACGCGGTTGAAAAAAAATTGAAGAAATATAGCTTTTAGTTTGCAAAAGGTTTATTTATATAATATTTTATTAAATTGTTTTGAAGTGAAATTTCCTGTTTCGTTTCTGATAATAAGTTTTTTTAAACGTAAACTATAGATGTCACTGTTATGGACAAACGAACGATTATTCAAAAAGAAACCAGTGAAAATGAATCCAGAATGCTGAGTTCAAGGATTTTATTGACACACGCCCTGAAACTCATGAACGCTCCACTGGTGGTTGAGGAGCGTTTGGAGCTTCTTGCTCGAATTATCGCAGATTATCTCTCAGTTGATGATGTAGCTATATTTTTAAAGGAAACTGATGCCGATGAACTTGTTTTAAGGGCATCGGTGGGGCTTGGCCCCATTGCTGTCGGAAACCTCCGGGTGCCCATCGGCCAGGGTGTAACCGGTACAGTTGCCAAAACACGCAAATATATCGCCACACGTAACATTCTTAAAGATCCCAGGAATTATTACTCTGTCTATTCCGAGGATGAGAAATTTCCTTCCGTTCTCTCTTTTCCCATTCTTTCAGGAGAAGAACTCATAGGTGTTGTCAACATTCGTTCCGAGAAGGAAAGGGATTTTACAGAAGTTGAAGCTGTTGAGCTTAACAATTTCACAGCCAGCATCGCCGGCGCCATAAAAAATGCTCAGGCTCATGAATGGCTCGAATACAAATCACGCCTCCTCGAGCTTTCAATCAAAATCGCCGGCACTATTACATCAACACTTGATCTGGACGTTATTATGGAGGAAGTTGCCTGGGAAATTGCAAATGGTTTTAGTATAAAAGGCGTGGTTATCCACCTCATGGATGAAGAAGGAAATGTAACAAAAACAAGCACATATGGAGTAAAAACGAGCTTTATTAAGAAGTATCCGCTCGATGTGGCGCGAAACTGTGTACTGACCGGCGAACCTAAGATAAGCCGCGTAGACATGGGGAAGCATTTCGGCGACGAGGCTTACCATGATGACTGGAATATTTGCCTTCCGCTTTCTACCGGTAAGAAAACGCTCGGTGCGGTCAGTCTATTTGGAATTGATGACAGTGATAAAAACCATGAAAGACAATTTTTAACTATTGGTGTAGATGCGTTGCTTCACATTGCCGGGCTTGCTGCGCTGGCTTTTGAAAACGCCTCTATCCATTCTGAACTGAAACGGATTGCCGAAGAAGAAAAAGGGCGGCTTAATACAATTGAGACAATGTATTCCCGGATATCCGCAATTTTTGATTCAATTTTGGAAGGCGTTATTGCTGTTAACCGTAACGGTATAATGTATGATTTCAACGAGGTTGCGCGCAAATCACTCGGTCTCAAAAAATCCGATAAGGGGGCAGGGAAGATAGACACGATAACTTCATATAAACCTCCGCTCTCACGTTTAATATCCGAAGGCAAGGAGTTCACAGACCGTGTAGTTTCTTTTGCCGGCTCTTCAGAACAATTCGCCGCCATGGTCACCATGAGGTCCTATAAGGATACATCGGGCGAACAGCAAGGCAGTGTAATCTCTTTCCGGCCTATGGAAGAAACAGTGAAAATGCTTTCCCGTTTTACCTCACAGAGGCCGCGGTACACGTTCGACGACATCATTGGCAACAAAACCAATCTCAAAGGAATTGTTCGCCTGGCCAGACTTGCCTCACAGGGCAGTTCAAATATTCTCATCTGCGGTGAAAGCGGTACAGGCAAAGAGCTTTTCAGCCAGGCCATTCACAATGCCTCGCCGGTTGCCGATGGGCCATTTATCCCTGTCAACTGCGCTGCCATACCGAAAGACCTGATAGAAAGCGAATTGTTCGGTTACAATGAAGGCGCTTTTACCGGAGCTCGAAAGGGTGGATATATAGGAAAATTTGAACAGGCTACGGGAGGCAGTATTTTTCTAGATGAAATTGGCGACATGCCGCTTGACCTTCAGGTAAAGCTTTTGAGAGTCCTCCAGGAGAAAGTTCTTCAGCGTATCGGTTCTGAGCATATCATTCCCATTTCAACCAGGGTGATAGCCGCCACGAACCATGATCTCAAAAAGGCGATTACGGAAGGCGGATTCCGTGAGGAACTCTACTGGCGGCTTAATGTTATTACCATAGACATTCCGCCGCTGCGTGAACGGAAAGAGAACATCCCGGAATTCTTGAAATTCTTCATCAAGCAATTTTCTCAATTGTCGGGAAAAGATGTGAAAGATATCGATCCGGATGTTATGGAGAAGTTGATGATCTACCCTTGGAGAGGAAATATACGTGAACTCGAAAATGCCGTTGAACATGCTATACTTGTTGCAAGGTCTCCCATAATCACCTGGGATGATATTCCTGCTAATCTGAAAGTTCGACATACCGAGGAACAAAAAACTGTGAACACTTTCGCTACTATAGAAGATGCCCGAAAGGAGAGGACTGAATCATCACTCAAACTTTACCGCGAAGCGCTCATACATGCCGGGGGTGATGTTGATATTGCCGCCAATAACCTCGGTATAAGCCGCGCCACAATGTATAGGCGTTTGAAGAAATACGGCCTTATGAGTGAAATTGTAAAATTGAGACACAATATCAAAAATGATACGGAAACATAATACTTTAATGTTATTAGTTTAAAAGAGTTTTTCATTTAATATTGATAACAAATCTCATTATTGAGACATTTTGTCCAATTATCCTTTATTTCCCCAATTTAACTCCTCTTTATCCTTATTGACTTATTCTATATATTTACAATATGTTATATTGTTGCCTTGGGTATGACAACTTGTTTGGCATGACATTAGCTTGCTTGTAAGGGCAGAGTTTGAAAGGTGTCTCCGTACATTCGGGGAAAAACTAAAAAAATATCCCTTCGCAATCGACGGAGGCACCTTGATAAAATTAGTCCCCTTTTTCACTTTTTATATAGATATGAAGAAACCCTTCCTTCGCGGAGGGTTTTTTCTTTTATTCCTGAATTTATTATTTGATTTTAATTCCTTTTTATTTATCTTCTGGCGGTCTGTTAGCCCACCAGGATGCCAGCAACGCTCCGGTAATATTATGCCATGATGAGTAGACTACTCCCGGTATTGAAGCCAGTTCGCTTTTTAGTACTGTAAGCGCAAGCCCAGCTGCCATACCGCTATTCTGAAGCCCTACTTCAATGGCTATTGTTCTGCACTCCTTTTCTTTCAATCCTGCAAGCCGTGCGCTCCAGTAACCGAGAACAAGACCGAAAAAATTATGAAAAATAACTGAAATCACGACGCTGATTACAATGGTGCCGACGAGTAATTTGTCCCGAGCGTTTGCGGTCATGATAGCGCATGCAAATGCAATGACAAACATTGAAAGTTTTGGTAGTGCCACCATAATAATATCATATATTCTTGAATAAATAGGGTGAACTTTTCCCATTTTTTCCAGAAAGCTGTGAACAATAAGTCCAAAACCGATTGGAATAATCACCATTTTAATAATTGAGCGCATCATGACCCAAAAATCAACGGGTATATATGCTCCCGCAAGTAACTTTGTCATCGTTGGTGTCATTATAGGAGCGATCAACGTGGAGAAAGCGGTCATCGTTACCGACAGTGCAACATTTCCTTTGGCAAGAAAACAGATAACATTGGATGCAACTCCGCCTGGACTGGAGCCGGTTATCACTATACCCGCCGCTACTTCGGAATTCGATGTGAACGCCATCGCGACAGCTTTTCCGACAAATGGCATGATAAAAAATTGCAGAAAAACGCCTATTAGCACTGCCTGAGGCATAGTGAAGATTCGCTTGAAATCATCGAAGCTGAGCGTTGTGCCCATACAGAACATAATGAACATAATAAACGGTATGACAAATTGCCTCAGATCAACGCTTCCCCATTGAAGAAAAAAAGCGGGATAAAACATTGGCGCCGCAACAAAAGCGCACATCCACAGGCTGAAAGAAGTGGCGGAGAGAATCCTGTGCCCTCTTACATATAATGCCAGCGATGCGGGAATTGCTATAACAAAAGGCCCTACAAATGACGTGGTTTTCATGAGTACCAGCACAACGGTAGCACACAATGAAAAAGTGCTCAAAATGAGAAAAATACTGCCATAACTTTTTTTTGATTTCTTACCAGAAGCGCTGGTGTTTGAATGGAGGTGTCTATTCACGTAAAAATCCCCTGTATGAATTAAATAAACTATTTTTTAACCAGATACAGTAAATTATATAGCAAAAGCTGTAATAAATGATAACAAAATCTCAGAATCACTCAATACCCTTGAGCCACTCTGTAAGAATTATTCCGGTCGTATCGTTCCGGTCTGATTTCATAATATCAAAACTACCCGATTTATCCTGATATAAGGTTTTA
>JABHYP010000629.1 GCA_018656855.1 Candidatus Latescibacterota bacterium
GTTACATTCCACTTTCTCCCCGAGGGCGCATGAACCGGACATACATCAACGCATTCCGTACAGTCTCCGCACCGGGATTCATTTGCCGGACAGCCCGTATCCAGTTCCGCATCAGTCAACACGGATGCAAGCCGAACCGCAGAACCGTACTGTTTGGTTACTAACAGTGCGTTTTTACCTATCCATCCGAATCCGGCGCGTGTGGCGACTGTTTTATGGGGCAATGGTGTCCGCAGTGTTTCGGGCAATTCTTTATCTATCGATGAGACTGTCGATTTTATAGCATAAGCTTTATAACCGTTCTCCTCTAATGTGCTTGCCGCATAAGCCGCCAGATTATTAAGCAGTCCGTTCACACGCCTGTATTCCTCAAGGTACTCGCGTGTGGGGCCTCTGACGATACGTGCCACTACCGATTGATTCAGGGCTACTGCAATCGAAATCCCATAAGTAAGCGAATGCGGAACCTCAGCACGCAGTTCGCTGAGATCGGCGAAACCAACGAGAGAAGCTCCTTTTTCGTACAGTCTCCTTTCAATTGTTGACTGTATTTCAAGCATGGAAAATATACTTCCGGATTTGAATATTAATACATAATATAATTATTTACCCGGTTGTTCAATAACTTTCCTCAGCGTGTCCGCAAATAGCTCCACATCCTCTTCGGTCGTATCAAACGTTGTCATTAACCGCACTTCGGATAGCTCCCTGTTCCATACATAAAAGTTATAATTCTTTAAAAGTTCTTGAACACAATGAGGGGGAATTATAGTGAAGACAACGTTTGACTGAACTTTCCCGGTTATCTCAATCGAGGGTATACTCTCCAGCATGTCCGCAAGGAATTTCGCCATCCGATTAGCATGTTCTGCAATTTCCATAAAAAGATTATCGGATAACATCGCCTCAAACTGGGCGGAGATAAATCTCATCTTTGAAAAGAGCTGCATCCCCTGTTTCCTGATAAATCTAAACTGTTCTGAAAGTTCTTTATCGAAAAAAACAACCGCTTCTCCGAACAGCATACCGTTTTTGGTGCCTCCGAACGACAGCAGGTCTATACCGGCATCGGTTGTTATGCTCCTGAGGCTGGTTCCGAGATGTGCCGCAGCATTTGCCAGACGTGCGCCGTCCATATGCACAAACAATTTATGATCATGAGCGAACTCAGTCAGATTACAAATCTCATCCGCAGAATAGACAGTGCCGCGCTCAGTCGCCTGTGTAATTGAGATAACCTCCGGCTGTACATGGTGCTGGTTACCGATTTCATTCAGAAACGGGAGGCACTGCTCCGGAGTGATTTTTCCGTTTTTCGAGGGGATAGTTTCTAATTTGCATCCGGTAAATTTTTCCGGAGCGCCGCATTCATCAACATTGATATGAGCCGTTTCCGCGCAGATTATAGAATTATGGGGCCGTGTTACAGCTTCAAGGCCGAGAACATTAGCCGCAGTTCCACCCCCAACAAAGTACACATCAACATTCGGGCCTAAATGCTCGTGAAACTTTGCTGTCGCGGAACAGGTATGAATATCGTTACCGTAAGGAAGCTCATGGCCGGTATTCACCCGGGTTATGGCTTCCATAATCTTCGGATGTATTCCGGAACAGTTGTCGCTGGCGAATCCGCGTAATTCTTTCATAGTATTTCCTTAAAAAGTTTCAGGTTCAAAACTGTAGGGATTTGATTTATCAAACCCTCACAGCTGGTGATAATATCACTCTATACGGGAACAATTAAAAATTATGAATAATCCAGATTCATCAAGCCCTCACTGCCTGTCGAAACCGTATTTTACGGTTCAATATCGAAAACCGGCACTTCGGGAAGCGAGGGAGGAACCGAGGGCGGAACATTTTCGATTACAAGCATTGATTTCCATATTCCCCCCCTGAAACGAAGTGTAAACATAATTCCCAGAATAACAATAAAAACCGATGCAAAAGCCCAGCCCCAATAAATATGTGCATCAAGAAGTACCAGTGCAACAAAACTCGGTATGACAAGCACGAACAGCGAATCTACGATAATTACGTTCATGACATAACGTGTATCTCCCGCGCCTTTGATTGCATAGGAAAAAACGATATTCAGGGCATCGAAAATCGAATAGAATGCAACAAAACGAAGGATGACAACAGTTATATCATGTATAATATCGAAACTCTCTGTATTTGCCTGGGCTGCATAGGGCGCAAGAAACAAATTCGGCACAAACACGTACAAAGCCGCTATTGTTGCCATATAGGAGATTGTCATGTGGAATCCCGAGTATACGCATTTTTCTGCCATATCGGGATTTTTTTTGCCAAGATATTGTCCGACAAGTATAGAAATTGCCATTCCCATGCCAATCATGGGTAAAAAAGCAATCGTATTTATATTCATAGCGATGTTTGAGGCGGCAAGAAAGTGTAGTCCTTTGCGGCCTATTAAAAGAATAAATGTGGTGAATCCTGCCATTTCAAGAAAGAATTGAACACCATTGGGAAATCCGTAACGCAGGATGCGCCTTAAAAGCGGGAATTGCATTCGCCAACCGCTCAGGGTATGGTATTTTATTCGATACTTACGGAGTGAAAACATGATAAAGAAAGTACAAAAGGAAAAGCATAATGCCGACACAGTGGCAATCCCGGCGCCGGTAACTCCGAGTTCGGGGAAACCCGCTTTGCCGAAAATAAGCAGGTAATCAAGGATAATATTTACGATTGTGACAAACACATAAACCCACATAACATGCCATGTTTTACCGCGCCCGGAAAAGAAGCCGGACATAACGTGGGAAGCGATACATGGCGCCGCACCCATGCATAAAATCTGGAAATAACGCGTCTCGTACTGCTGTACAAGTTTATTATGTCCGATGAAGCTGAAAATATTGCCGGCAAGAGGAATGAGCAGAAAATGCAATAATCCGCCGATAACAGCCACATATAATCCCTGCCAGAGAGCCGGGCCAATTCTTTCGAACATTTTAGCGCCGTGGTATTGTGCAACAAACGTATTAACATAACTTGCAGTGCCGATAAAAAGGCTCATTATTGTGAAATTCAGCATACCGGCGGGTGTAACCGCTGCTATCGCTTCAGGCGCATACCATGTCAGGAACATGCGGTCGACAAAGTGCTGGACAGACCATGCTCCGGTACTTACTATAAGAGGAAACGCAAGTATCAATACCTCACGGTATCCTCCTTCGCAGCTCCAGCGGTTCTTCACAAATTGTATAATCGTTTTAAACGGCAAATAAATAAGCGCCTGTTTTTTATTAAAAGAAATCCCCGATGCTTGCGTCGAGGTCGTTAATTTAAATTCGTTTTTTCATCCGCTTGCGTATATTCATATATATTATGCATCCCGAGATAACAATCCAGACTAAACCGATTCCCAGAAGTATCCTGTAAATGCCGCCAATCTTACCGAATCCTCCATGGATATCGTGAATTCCTCCCCAGTATTCACCAAGTAAATCCTCAACGCTCAAAACAATTCCTGTTATAATATGCAGAAAAATAAAGAAGGCAAGAAATACTCCCCCGGTTCGATGCCATTTTCTAAGATCAGCTTCTCTCATGGTATGCCTCTCTATAAAGCGGTGCCATCCGGTAAATATCACCGGAAATTAGAATTATTCTGTCTTCTTATAATAACATATGTTGTTAGTAAAGATGGCATATATAATATCTGGAAATGTAATTATATATATCAACGGCAAGATTTAATCAATTAAATAAAAAAAGGGGAAAACCGTTATGTAAACAAAATGCAGATTCCCCCTTTCAAATATTCCATGTCCGTGAGGATTAACCGTCTTCTGCGGAAACAGGCTCATGAGCCTTGCGGCCGTAAACTTTCTCATAAGCTTTGCAATACGGGCATATATTCCCTTCAATCTTTTTAACAAACCAGAATGCAATTCCTCTTTGTTTGTTACGCGCATGGCTGCATAGCTTGCATTCAACACACATCTGCGCCATCTTCCTGTCTTTTTCTGAAATCGTTTCTCCACTCATTTTTTCTGTATCCTTCCCGGCCTAAAGAGCACAGCCCCCGTTAAAGCTTAAATTATCGTACAGAATCGTTAATGAAGAAAATTTTTCCAAAATGGTCGGGACGGTGAAAGCTCGGCTTATCGCCTTTTTCGGGGCTCCACTGACTGTGCTGTGGATTGATTTTTCCGCCGCAGCGGTTCAATCCCACCCTCCACATATCACCTGGATCAGGTTTTGTTTTTATTGATAGTTCGGGATAATCCGAGAACCTGACCGCCATCTCGATTATCCAGCCGGTGTCGATGTCATCGTCGTTGTTAACCGTTCCCCGGATAGTCTGGGCGATATGGGGCACCATGATTCTGCTTATTCTTTCGTGGATGCTTTTTCCCGACCCCGTGTATACGCTCAACAGATTGCCCATACAGTTGATCTCGAACATGTTATACTTTTTCTGACCTTCCGGACTGGGATTCCAGAACAGTTCCACACAGTCATCCTTGTACGTATCGGCGTTCGTGTTGTAGTGATCCGCAAAGATATGTTTGTCATCACACCTGTAGGAAACGTAAAGAAAATTATCATCCCAGAGCATTTTAACTTCCGTCTGTTCCTTTTCTCCTTCTTTCCACCAGGAGAATACAAAATCCCCTCCCGGCTCTGCCGCCTCCCAGTCAGCCTCATCCAGTATGCCGTCAATCACTATCTTTTCCTTATTACGTTTCACAGAATACTCCGGAATTTCAGCAAAAGCTATAGTTTGAAGACAGACTGAAACAACCAGAAAAACCATAATGTTTCCCATTTTCATTATACTCTGTTCCCTTCTGAAAAATAATATTTATGTTATTTCAGTATCATGCTTACAGCCGAATGCCTGACGCTGATATCTTTCAGCTATTTTTTATCCTTTCCCCTGACCATGGGTACAAAGCGTACCGGTAAAACATCCTGAGTCTTAAAACGGCCTTTATCCTTAACTCCCTTCACCAGTTCCTGGACGCCTCCTGACGTTCCAACGGGGATTATCATGCGGCCGCCCTCTTTTAACTGGTTAATAAGGGCGCGTGGGATATCTTCCGGCGCACAGGTAACTATAACGGCATCGAACGGGGCATCTTCCGGCCAACCTTTATATCCGTCGCCGATCTTTACATAAATGTTTTCATACTCGAGTTTCTTCAGGAGTTTCTCAGCCCTTTTGCCGAGAACGGGAATGATCTCTATCGTGTAAACTTCTTTTGCTATTTCGCCGAGAATTGCCGCCTGGTAGCCGGAACCGGTTCCAATTTCAAGAATCCTGTCCTCAGAATCAAGGTCAAGAATCTCGGTCATAAAAGCTACAATATAGGGCTGGGAGATGGTCTGTCCTTCACCTATTGGAAGAGGAGTATCAGCATAAGAGCTGTGGCGGTTTTCCTCCGGGATAAAAAGGTGTCTCGGCACCTTTTGCATGGCCTTCAGAACACGGCTGTCTTTTATTCCGCGTGCTTCAATTTGCCGCTCGACCATCCGTTGGCGTTCAAGTATGTAATATTGCGGATTTTCAGCAGACATGTTCACCCCGGCTAACAACAAAACAAATACCAACAGAAAAGAGATTTTTCTTAACATGGATTATCACAAACCTAATCAGTTAGCAGTGCAAATCATAATATAATTAAGGTATAAAGATTATAAATTCAATAGCTGAAAATCTCCCCGACTGCCTGATGTATGTATATATTTAATCGCCGATTCACAAGTCCTGATTCACTCAATAAAAGCCCTCATCATCAAACTGTATTTCTTCCGGTTCGCCGATAATTTCAATATCATCCCGCTCTTTGAGTGACGGCGCCATATTTTCGGAAACATACATCTCTTCAAGCTCTAACGTGTTCTTAATCCGTATAATTTCCGCTACTCCCGGTTCATGTTTTTCAAGAGCGGCTCGAAGGCACTCAATGTCGTTTTCGAGTGTGATGGGAATACGTCCCATCGACCATTGAGATGTGATGGCGTTTGTATATGTCGCCGGATAATCAATCCGGTCTGCGAGGCGACGCGTCGTAAGATCAGCAAGCCCGATACCCATAGCGTTGCCGTGGCTTTCAGGAGTGAGGCTGCGAACAATAAGCGTAGAATAATCAGGTTCCCTATCGCCGCCGAACCGTCTCCAGAAACCGATAACATTCGTATCCATTCCGGTGCCGGATATATTTTTA
>JABHYP010000630.1 GCA_018656855.1 Candidatus Latescibacterota bacterium
AGTGTTTTAGCAATAACCGGAAGCGCCGAAATGGAAAGTGCAGGGCCAAAAAAGAGTGAGAATGCCAGCTGATCTGCGCCGGCCTCGAACCCTAAAAAGTGAGGACAAACTCGGGATGCGCCGAAACCAAGTATAAAAGGAACAAATATTCCGAAAGAGCTCACAAGCAGAGCGGTGCGTCCCTGTTTCCAGACCGACGAAAGATTGATCTCGATGCCGGCGACAAGTAAGAGAAGTACCACAGCCACTGTCGTCAACCCTTCAAGGGCAATCAGTGTATTCTCTCTCATGGGAAAGAGTAAATGCTGGAGTTCAGGAGCCAGGGTTCCGAGTATCGTCGGGCCAATAATTATCCCGGCAAGTATTTCACCTACGACCATAGGCTGGCGGTATCGCCTTGCAATTTCACCGAGAAACCGTGAAAGGCCAAGCAGAATACCGAGATCAAGGAGTACAATAGTTATGTCGTGTGTGCTGAGCATGGGTCAATAACCTCCTCGCGTTTTCTCTTGATGTTTCAGCTTGTATTTCATGGGTCGTGAGACTTGATACGACATAATGGAATACTATACCATACGATAGATAATAATTATTTCCGCTTACGTACACCAAGTAAGACACAATCTCGCAAAGCATCAATATTTTTTGCTGACAGCCATCGTTTATGAAAATGATGGTCTTGAATTATTTGAGCTATAGCCGACAGAGCACGAAGATGGAAATTACGCTCATCTCTGGTCCCTGCAAGAACAAAGATGGTATCTATTTTCTCGGAAATATCGGGGAAAATAACACCCGGTTTACACCGGACAAGAAGAATATCAAATGTCTTTTCCCCTTCGATAATGATATGCGGAATAGCAATTCCAGTTGTTATAACGGTACTACCAGCTTTTTCACGGTCAATGAGAAGATTCAAAAAGTTGCATGATTCAACATTGAGTCTGACACATAATTTTTCGGCGACCAGTTTAAACATATCCTCAACAGGAATTGACGTGTCAATATCAAGAATTATACAGTCTTCGACAATATGGTCGAACCTGTCTTTGATGATGTCATCACGTTCTCTGATGATCTCTTTTAATTCTGATTCCAGAGACTGTGTTTTAATTTCAATTGGAACAATACGTTGAATAAGATGTAAAAGTGCAAAATCCTTGGTGATTCTGATTCTTCCGAAGAGCCAATAAACAAAAAGGCTACCGGTAATAATGGCGGCTGTTGCCAGCAGTGCTTCGTATCCCATCTCAGCAATTAATAAACAAAACCCGACGATTCCAGCCAGTTGTATCCAGGGATATCCGGGAGAACGAAACTTCGGTTGATAATTCTGGAGGCGACTTTCGCGCATAATTATGACAGATAGGCATGAAAAAATAAAACTCAAAAGAAGAATTGTGGAAGCAATTTTAACGAGAATGCCCAGTTTTAAAAAGAGCATAATGATGGTGAAAGCACCGGTTATAACTATAGCATAATGAGGAGTTTTGAATTTTTTGTGAATAACTCCAAAAAATTCAGGGAACAGTCCATCACGCGATAACGCAAGAGGATATCGTGAAGCAGCCATAATACCGGCATTGGCAGTTGAGGCGAATGCTAAAATCGCAGCAATACTCAATAAAATACCGCCGACGGGGCCCATAAAAACAAGAGCGCTATCCGTTATCGGAGTAAGCGAATGATCGAGTTCAGCAGCTCCAAGCACACCGGAAGTAATAAATACCACCAAGGTATAGAGAATAATAACGGTGAATAATGAAAGAATCATCCCAAGCGGTATGGTTCGTGAGGGATTTTTTACTTCCTCGGCGATGCTTGCCACTTTCAAAAGGCCACCATACGAGATAAAAACAAATCCTGCAGTTGAAAAAATCCCATAAAGTCCATTAGGGGCAAATGGAACATAATTATGTATAATAATCTTATTGGCTCCCAACACAATATAAGCAAGTAATAACAGTAACAAACCAGCCACGAGAAGAATTTGAAGTTTACCTACCTCTTTTATTCCAATGATGTTGAGCCCTATGAAAACAAAACACAACGACACAGAAATAATGCGTATATCGATATGAACAAGGTATGTTGTAAACGCGGCCATTCCCACTAACGCAAACGCGCTTTTAAGGGAAAGAGAAAACCAGGTTATTATTCCATCAACAGTGCCGGCAGCAGCACCCATGCTCTTAGTAACATAAAAAATTGTACCGCCTGCTTTGGGCATCGCAGAAACAAGTTCAGCTTGACTCAGCATACCCGTTAATGCAAGAAGACCGGCGAGAAAATATGAGAAAACAAGCGCAGGGCCTGCCTGAGCGTGGGCAAGGCCGGGCAGTATGAAAAGGCCTGAGCTGATCATAGAACCGCTAGCAATGCAAAATACATCAAGTAGTTTGAGTTCTTTCTTTAAATCTTGAGCCACTTATTTTTTTCCTTTTTTCTAAACAAATAAATAAAGGTAAAGAAGAATATTATGTGATGCGATAGGATCTGAAAATTGCCATTTATATGCTTAAAGGTTTCTGGTTTAATAAGAAAGATAGAATATTCAACCTGCATGTCAAAATTTTTTATTCTGAATAATTAATAAACCGTATTTCTCATAAAGCACATAAAGTTGAAATGTGTTGTAAATTATGGGAATTATCCGCGTTCATCTGTGGAAAGAAATGTTTTGTACTTTTTTTTCGAATAAATTGGATATAATATTTTTTTTGTTAGGCATTTCAAATGAATTAATCAGTTATCAGCCTTATAAAAAATCCTGTCATGTTCCTGTCATGTTATCGAAACAGGCATAATTCTTGATTTGAAGCAAGCAGTTTGTTATCATATAAGGTCATAAGTTTTAATCAGTACGAATATAAATGGAGAATGCCGGATGAAGAATGCTCTTGATGTACTTATGGAACGTGGGGTTGTTAAACAGGTTTCGGATGAAGAAGCTCTGAGAAAGGGTTTTGATACGCAAACAATAACTCTATACGCTGGTTTTGACCCAACCGCAGACAGCCTCCACCTGGGGCATCTTTTTCCGCTGCTCTGTCTTGCAAGGCTCCAGCGCCTTGGACACAGGCCGATAGCTCTTGTGGGAGGCGCGACCGGCCTCATAGGCGATCCCTCGGGCAAAACCGATGAACGCCGGCTTTTAAATGAAGAGGATATCGAGTCCAATTCCGCCGCCATCAAAAAACAGTTAGAACGCTTTCTCGATTTTAGCGGGGAAAATGCCGCCGTCATGGCCAACAACGCCGACTGGACGAAAGATGTAACCTACCTCGGATGGCTCAGGGATGTCGGAAAGTATTTCTCGGTCAACAATATGCTCAACAAGGAATCGGTACGACGCCGAATCGAGGACCGTTCCCAGGGTATTTCATATACAGAATTTTCATACATGCTTATCCAGGCCAACGACTTTCTCGAGCTTTACGACCGGTATG
>JABHYP010000631.1 GCA_018656855.1 Candidatus Latescibacterota bacterium
AAACGCGGCGTTATCTGCGATGTCGGTCATGGCGCCGGAAGCTTCTCGTTTCTTAACGCGGTTCCCGCTTTTGAACAGGGTTTCCTGCCGGATTCTATCAGTTCCGACCTGTACGGAGCGAATATCAACGGCATCGTCGTTAACCTGACGAATGTTATGTCGAAATTTCTTGCGGTTGGTATGTCGCTCGAGGAAGTTATCCGGTGTACAACCATAAATCCCGCACGTGAAATCAACCGTCCCGAACTGGGAACACTGTCGGCAGGCTCAACAGCTGATATCTCTGTTCTTAGGACCGCAACCGGTAAGGACGGTTTCACTTTTCTCGATGTGCGGAGAAATAAACGCCGTGGGGAAAAGAAAATTGTATGTGCCATGACCGTATTCGGCGGAAATGTTGTATTTGATCACGAGGGTATCTATTCAAATGCTGCCAGATAATCTCTCCGGGGATTATCTATCGATTTTGTTATCCCTTGACTGAACTTGATCGTTATTTGATAAAAGCTGAGTAAACAGTTTGATAAATACTGTAACATATTAACCATATGTCATTGCGAGTGAACGGAGTGACCGAAGCAATCTAAGAATATTAATGAGAAGGAATTTCTTCGGCAATACCTCGCAATTACTGTTATTGATTTAAGCTGAATATGTCACCGTATTTATAAAAAGAACCACTTGGACTGAATTCAAGTTTGACATTGTATTAGTATTACACCTGTCGTATATTTTTTAAATGAGACACTTACGATTAACTATTGCCCAGGTGAACACAACGGTCGGCGACTTCGACGGCAATGTTGACCTGTGCCTCGCCGCTGTTAATAAAGCCGAAGCATCGGGCAGTGACCTGATCGTATTCCCGGAACTTGCTATTACCGGGTACCCCCCGGAAGACCTTCTTCTTAAGCCGGGCTTTCTCCGTCAATGCGAAAAAGCGCTGGATCGCTTCACTGAAGGCGTAGGGGAAATATGTGCCGTGATCGGTTTTGTGGATGGAACCGGTCCGGTATATAACGCCGCCGCTGCCGTTTTCGATAATAAAATACACTGTGTTTATCACAAGATGTGCCTTCCGAATTACGGTGTTTTCGACGAAAAAAGGTATTTCAGACCGGGAAGTGATCCGAAGTCGTTCATGCTCGGGGATGTCACGGTAGGACTGAACATCTGCGAGGATACGTGGGTTACCGACGGGCCGCACTGTATACTATCGGCTGAACATGGAATAGACGTTCTGCTCAACCTTTCCGCTTCTCCGTTTCATACGGGTAAACTCCACGAGCGTGCCGAAATGCTTTCTAAACGCTCCCTTAACAATAAATACGCCGTTGTTTACGTCAACCTTGTGGGCGGGCAGGACGAACTCGTTTTCGATGGCGGCTCGATGGTTTTCGACAAAAGCGGCAAGTGTATTGTGAAAGCCTCTTCATTCGTTGAACAGCTTGTTACACTCGACATGAATTTCGACAGGCCGTCGCCGGATGAAAACCTGTCCTGTACCCGGATACCGATAAGCAACGCCTCCAAACCTCCGGTCGAAATCCCTGTCGCCGCTGAGATGAGCGAGGAGGAAGAGATTCTTGAATCCCTCGTTCTGGGAACCGGGGATTACATACGTAAAAACGGTTTTTCAAAGGCGGTTATCGGTCTTTCCGGCGGTATTGACTCGTCTCTTGTGGCGGCAATAGCCGTACGGGCGCTTGGTGCGGAACATGTAACTGGCATTACAATGCCCTCGGAATATACTTCGAAAGGTACACGTTCGGATGCGGAAGCCCTGGCTGAAAATCTGGGTATAAGATTTATGGAAATACCGATTTCACGTACTTTCGATGCTTTTCGCGAGACACTTTCAGAACCTTTCAAAGACTGCGAAGAAGATGTGACGGAGGAAAACCTGCAGGCAAGAATTCGCGGCACTCTCCTTATGGCGCTGTCCAACAAGTTCGGATGTCTGGTGCTAACCTCCGGAAACAAGAGCGAAATGGCCACGGGATACGCCACTCTTTACGGGGATATGGCCGGAGGTTTTGCGGTTATTAAGGACGTCCCTAAATTAATGGTATACAGAATATGCCGGCTTATCAATAAACAGGCAGGAAATGAAGTTATTCCCGAAACAATTCTAACAAGGGAACCTTCAGCCGAACTGCGGCCGGACCAAAAAGATTCCGACAGCCTCCCGCCTTATGAAATTCTTGATCCCATCCTCAGGGCTTATATCGAGGACGATATGGGAGTGGAAAACATCGTCTCGCTCGGGTTTGACCGCAATACTGTAAAGAAGGCGATTAGACTCTGCGATAATTCTGAATACAAACGGCGACAGGCACCGCCGGGAATAAAGATCACACCACGGGCACTTGGCCGTGACCGCAGACTCCCGATTACAAACCGTTTCAAACAGTAAATACAACTATTGGCATATTAAATTATGTTAAGTGTTTTTTTAAAATATGCTTTAATAAGATGTCTGTTTGTTCTGGCTTTCAATCCGGGCAATTTTCCCTCGACTCTCTTGCAGGAAACACGGATACGGATTTCTCCGAAGTGCAAAGCCATTTTCCCCATTTGTTTCCGTTTTTTTTTCAGGAATTGTAGAACTCCCGGATCTCAGTTCCGCTCGGACAGGCTTCAATTATTCATCCGAAAAACACTCCCGAACACCGGTTTTTTCAACGGTGATTGGAAAGAATAGTATGTAATACCGGTATTACGGTACTTTATACCGGACAGCTATAAGAGCCATTTTTGAAAAAACATCTCAAATATCGGTTTTTTAATCAAAATTCAAGGGGAGATATATCATGAGAGAACGAAAAACTTGTTTACTGCCTTTTTTGGTCATTATTTTTTACATTTTCGTGCCTCCTGCTATCTCTATTGCACAGATTGGTGCTTTAGAAACTGACATTATTGAGTATACATCCCTATGGAAAGGAGAACGATTCCTTGATGGCCGCCCGAAAGTGCCGGATGAAATTCTTGAACGTATGAAGGAAGTATCTATCGAGGAAGCATGGGGTGTTCTTATAAGCCATGAATACCGACATCAGTTTGAGACCGGATGGGATAATATGCATCCCGAGCGGGTCATCGTTGGCAGAGCGGTCACCGCAACATTTATGCCTAAGAGACCCGATGTGCAAAATGAAACAGAAAAAAGAGGGAAAGAACAAGGCCGCATCGGAGGACAGAACTCTTGGGTTATCTATACACTGGTGGAGAATGACCTGGTTGTAGTAGATATGTTCAAAACAAGAAATTTCGTAGGAGATAACCTGGCAAATTGGATCGCCACAAAGACAGGTACAGGAATGGTGATACATGGAGGAAATCGAGACATAGATGGAATTTACGAGATCCCGGATTTCA
>JABHYP010000632.1 GCA_018656855.1 Candidatus Latescibacterota bacterium
GGTAATTACGAGTGCAATTGAACCCGAACTGGCCGCATCCAGCCCGGCAGTCTTAATTCCCATATATATCATGAATCCAACGAAGAAAATAAACAATCCGGCAGCCAGCGGACCAAATGATCGGAGATTAAAGCCGAGCGTTCGCTCGCTGATAGTCAGACCAATCGCCAGCACCATCCCGACAGCGGAAACAACAGCCTTGCCACCCTTACCTTCAAATCGCTTACCGAGCGTCGCTTGAGATATTCCGACGAACATGATCGCGTAAATAATGAAATCAATAATCGAGGAGTACTGGTCGTATGTCCGTGAAAAATCCACACCTTCAAACGGAGAGAATAGATCATCGATAACAGAAGCACTGACCGGAGCAACAAACAATAATAATCCTAAAACTATTAATAACCATTTCAATTTGAATTTCATAAAAGCATCACCAATAAAGCTGGTGATTCAAATCTATAAAAAGGTATCGATTGTGAAAAACACTCCGTGACAGACGTGTTATAAGCAGTAAGAGGAAGGAAACAGGGCGAAAATCAAGACATCATTAAAGAAACGGATGACAGAAGGCATCAAGATAAAATGCTGAAAATCGTTAAATATCGAGCTCTAAATAAAAAAAATGAGTGCAGGATTGTTAATAATACAAAAAGCTACCCGTTATAAATGTGAGTGGCAAAGAAGGAATACATACTTAACCAGAAAGGAAACGACAATGACTACGGCAGAAATAATCGAAGAAAGAAGAGTAGTTCCATATCCATCATCCCAAATAACAGTAAAGGAATGTCAGCGTGGAGTACATGTCCACCTTTTTGGAATAAATGAAAATATGCAAGTCATCTCAGCGCTCATTCTCAAGCGAGCCTCAAATAAGAAATTCGGAATCATCAGCGGAAAAGCAAAACCCGGAGAGACGCTCATCTCAACAGCATACAGGGAAATAAGCGAAGAAATCGGTCTGATACCACTCGCCCTTTTTGACACAGGAAGAAAACAAACTATTCAATGCAAAAAATTTGATTTTCACGTGAGTGTATTCTCAGGAATAATACCAAACAACTCGCCAATCAAGCTCAACCACGAAAACACAGACTATGCATACGTACCAACAGTTTTCAGCCTGTGTCACATCGATATCACCGATCAAAGAAGAAACCAGATATTTTGCATCAATAAAACAAGAGAAATGTACCACAAAATGATGAATTGAATGAAGATGAAACATCAATAAAAAGGAAACAATAACACTAATCAAGGAGGAGAGTCACATGAACAACCAAATCCAATACATCACAGAAAAAGAAGTCGCAGAAATCACAGGGAGAGCACTATCAACACTCAGAAACGAAAGATTCCTCGGGAAAGGAATTCCTTACCTCAAAATTGGGAAAAGCGTACGTTACAATTACGAAGATGTTATTGAATTCATGGAATCAAGGAGAATTGAAACGATTTAATAATTGTATTTGGAGTTGTCTTGAATAACTTGATTTGACATTAAATGTGTTGGAAATTATATTAAATAATAGGGCTTGGAGAATGCCTCTAAGCCCTTGTCTTTATTATGGTAGCTGGGATAGGATTCGAACATATGACCTTTGGTTTATGAACCCAACTGTAAGAACTCAAGAACTTCTAAGCATCTCCCACTATCTGATGTCTTCCTTAATTGATGAACAATGCTGTATTAAACATTATTCTTTATGGATGAGTAATTACTGGAGGATACTCCAAGGTATAGAGTTTATTAATTCTATAGTGGGACTACTGGTGGGACCTGCAACATATGAAGCAGAAAAGGGTCAACATAAACCGCAGTAAGTCATTGTTTTTATTATGGTACCCCCAGCGAGACTCGAACTCACGACCTGCGGATTAGGAATCCGTCGCTCTATCCACCTGAGCTATGGGGGCAACCGTACTTTGCTGATATTAAAAATAATTCTTTGCCGGTTTAAAGTCAACAAAGCATTACTCCTGGCGCCCCCCCATTTTTGTGATATTATTCAATCCTATTGTCGACATATATAATGAACAAGTGTTATATTTCAAGGTATCACATCCCATTTCTCAATCCGGGTTGTTGGAAGACGGTAATCTCCTACCTCGCTGACCAGAACAGGTCTGTTGCCCTCACATGCCGATTTGTATGCAGCGATTAGAACTTTCAACTTGTTGAGAATATCACTTCGGGTCTCAAGCGACTTATTGGTTACGAAAACCTCTTGAATATCAAGTAAAAAATCTCTCAGTGTCCGTTCACATTTACTCCAGTTGGTGTTTGTAACACTCTCTATAACCGAATGATCCTGATAGTATACCCTGAACCATTCTGTTGTCTTTTTAAATCCTCCGAGGGTTAGAACTCCCTGAATAGGAGGATTATTCCCCCTTGGCTCATATTCAAGATTGATTCTCGATACAGGGATTCCGGTTGGATCATAGCCTGCCGAACCATTCCATCCATGGAGCGCGACCTTTCTGACACCGGGGCCAATAAGCCGGTAGACCGGATCAAGGCCATCAGGCGCATAGCATGTATAAAACGAGAACGATGTAGATGTAAAAAATGCAGCTAAATTATCTCGTTTGATACGGTCATATAGCAAAACGTTTTGAAACAAACTCTGGCTGTATGAGCCTGTAAAAACCGCCGCACCATTTGCTTCTGCAAGATCTAATATTTTTTCGCATTCCGGTACACTCACTGCTACAGGGGAACATATAAATATTGGCAGGCCTCTTTTCAAAAACGGTTCGGCAAGTTCATACGCCCGATCGAAATCCATAATCAGAGCAGCATCAACTTCTTCAACCATATCATGAAAATCTTTGCAGACATTAGGAATACCACACTTTTTTGCAAGTCCCTGAGGGGAATGATCCTCATCGTTCCAGAAACCGAGCATTTTCTTCACATATTCAGGAGAGCCTTTGTAATTTTTCGAATAATCATCCCCCCATATATGGGTAATTCGCATGTTAAAGTAGTTATAATCACGGAATATATTATTAATAACATGGTTGAAAGTGCCATAAAATGAAAATGGCCCCGTTCCTACAACTCCGACACGTATTATCCGTGCAGAAACTGGAATTGATTTCTCAGGCATAACTACCTCCGTTTTTTTATCAAGAATCCTGAATATTTTTTCTTTCCTGTAATAATATATATTATTACCAAGAATATTTTAGAATAATTTTTATAATAATTGATTTTTGTTAAGAATACTTAATAAATTTTTTAGTGTCTATAATTTCCTTATTAATATCAATTTCTTTTTCCAACAGTTCAGTATTTAATAGTAAAAATTGTGTATTCATTATTTGTTCTTTTACCGTTCATTCTTCACTCTATAAACCATAAACCATAAACTATAAACTTTTTCTCTTTTCCCTTCTCCCTTCTCCCTTCTGCCTTATCCATTATGCCTCTGAACCTTTATACTTTATCAATATTTTCAACCTTCGTGAAGCCGCGCAAAAGTAGTGCGTGATTTAATGCCCGCACAGAACAATTAACTTGTGCAGAAAGCCTCATTTTTCTATTTTTTACTATCGTTCAATATAAAATTACTTTTTTTAAAGGAGGTTTCTGCATGCAATACCGTAAAATGGGGAAATGGGGGGTTAAACTGAGCGCCATCGGTCTCGGAAGTTATCTGACAATCGGATACAAAATCGATGATAAAACATCTCGCAACACCATCAGAACAGCTTATGATGGCGGCATCAATTTTTTCGATACTGCCGATGCTTACAACAAGGGCGAGGCTGAAAAAGTCCTCGGAAAGTACCTTGCCGAATATGACCGCGATTCGCTCTTTATCCTGACCAAATGCTGGCTGAATATTACAGGCCATGTCAATGGCGGCGGACTGAGCGCAAAACATATATTCGAGGCGTGCCATGCAAGCCTCAAGCGCCTAAAAACCGACTATATCGATCTTTACATGTGCCATCGTCCCGATCCCGATACACCTATTGAAGAGACTGTGAGAGCCCTCGAAGACCTCGCTCGTCAGGGAAAGATCATTTACTGGGGTGTCAGCGAGTGGCCGGCGCATCACATCGTACGCGCCAACCGTATAGCCCGCGAAATTGGCGCGCGCCCTATCGGCATAAGCGAACCGCGTTATAACCTCCTGTACCGCTACCCTGAGCGTAACCTGTTCCCCACAACCGAGGCGGAGGGTATCGGCAATGTTGTCTTTTCGTCACTTGCCCATGGGATGCTTACCGGCAAATATAAACCTGGCGAACAAGCTCCTGCGGATACGCGCGCCGCTGATGATGATACCAGTACGGTCATCAAAAAACTGTACTGGACAGAGGAAGATAAAAAGAAAGCCCTGGAACTTGTCAGGATAGCGTCGGATATGGGTGTCACCGCTGCCCAGCTCGCTATCGCATGGTGCCTCAAAAATCCGGCGGTCACCAGTGTCATAACCGGCGCCACCAGGGTCTCACAGGTTGAGGATAACCTCAAGGCCGTGGAAATAACCATACCCGACGATGTTTCAGAAAAGCTTGATGAGCTTTATCCCCCACCGGAAACGGTAGAATGTGAGCATTAAAAAGGGTAAAGGCAGAAGGGAAAGTTTATAGTTTGTGGTTTGTGGTTTATAGCCCTAAATGTGACAAGGATAAAACGTAGGGGCAAACCTATGTGTTTGCCCTAAATGGATAAATAATGAAATAAAGGATTTACAATCTGTTAACCTAAACAAATAATAATTGACCGGGATGACGCGAATCAGCCGGATTTTATCTGTAGGGGTTTGATTCATCAAACCCTTACTACTCGATTTCAACAGGACGAATTCGATTGAAATGAAGAAAAGGAACTCGTATGAAAACGTGCAATGTAGAAGTTAATAAGCAGAGGTGCAACTGTAGTTATGATCCGTGTTCAAGAAAGGGTGTATGTTGCGAATGTATATCGTATCACTGGAAATCCGGTGAATTCCCGGCATGTTTTTTCCCGGATGATGTCGAGAGAACCTATGACCGTTCGATAGAGAAGTTTATAGCAACTTACCAGAAAAGGGGACGCTGGTGGTGAAGCTTTGGAGTTTAATTTCGGATGATAATGATTATACGTGGGTCTTACTCCTCAAGGAGAGAACTTCATGGCAGAAAAAGATTCTTTGACTGAAAAGGCAACCGGATTTCTCCGTCTCGTCGGGAAACGCCGTCTCTGGATACAGACCCATGACATTCCTGATCCTGATGCCCTTGCTTCGGCTGAGGCGTTCAGAGTTATTGCCAGGCAGTTTGGTGTAACCGCGAGAATTGTCACTAATGGGTTTCCTTCACGCCGTGAAAACAATGCCCTTATCAAAGAGTGCAAGATTCATGTACACTCTCTTGATTCTGTGAAAATCCGCTCGGCAAAACGGTCTGCATGGGTTTTTGTCGACTGCCTGCCCGGAGGAGGAAATGTTACGCTTCACCCGCTTGCTCCTGGCGATTTATTCATGGTGATAGATCACCACGGCAAACCGGATGATTCATTGAAAAATAATCCGGGAAGCTTTATACTTGCCGATCCCGGTGTGGGCGCCACGGCGACACTGCTCGGCAAACTTCTCCTCAAGCTGAAAGTGCCGTTTCCACCGAGACTCGCTTCGGCGCTCACGTATGCTATCATAACCGACACCCAGGATTTCAGCCGAGGCGCATCAAAGGCTGACCTTGAGGTTTATTCGGCTCTTTTTCTACAGACAAATCTGAAAATCATTTCCCGCCTGAGAAACGTCACAAAATCCCGTATGTATTTTCGCACCGTATACAAGTCGCTTGTTAACGCCTACACTTACCGGCACGTGTCATGGGTATTTATCGGCAAAGTTACAAGCGGAGAAATTGCCGCTGAAATGGCGGATTTTATTCTTTCATGTGAACGTGTCACCTGGGCACTTTCGATGGGCTATTCATCCGAGAAGCTTTACCTTTCTCTCAGGTCCTCACAGCCCAAATCACAATGCGCCCGGATCATCCATAAGCTGGTCAGAGATTATCACTCCACTGTGGGCGGGCACACCCAGTTCGCGGGCGGATTTATATTTTTAAATCCATCAGACAATCCGGGAGAAATTGCCGGTAACCTGATAAAACGTTTTCTCAGACTGATACTACGGTTACCGAAATCCGCTGAAATCCCTGAGGGAACACCGATTGTTGTGGAATAGATTAGGAAACGAATTATCGGTTATCTGTTAATACTTTTACTAAGAAAAACCTCGGTTTTAAAGGGAACGTATGCCGGATATAATTCATGTGGACATGGACTGTTTTTTTGCGGCGGTTGAGGTAAAGGACAATCCCGACCTTGCCGGCAAACCGGTTATTGTCGGTGCGCTTCCCGGCACACGCGGTGTTGTTGCGGCATGCTCATACGAGGCACGGGAGTTTGGCGTCCACTCTGCCATGCCTGTCAGCCAGGCATATAAAAAATGCCCTCACGGTGTCTTCCTTAAGCCAAACGGCAGACGTTACGCCGAGGAATCGCAAAAAATAATGGCTGTCTTTTCCCACTACACACCGCTGGTCGAACCGTTGAGCCTTGACGAGGCGTTTCTTGATGTTTCTGGTTCACACCGGCTTTTCGGCACAAGCGCCGAGATCGGACACGAGATAAAACGCTGCATCAGTGAGAAACTCGAACTAGTTGCCTCGGTCGGAATCGCTCCGACTAAGTTTGTCGCAAAAATAGCCTCAGACCTTGAAAAACCCGATGGTTTCGTGGTGGTAAATAAAGACGATGTCCTTGATTTTCTCAGGCCGCTCAGCGCTAGAAAAATATGGGGAGTTGGAAAGACTACCTGGAAAAAACTGGAAAAGCTCGGACTCAAAACTATCGGAGATATAGCACGCTATCCAGTGGAGGAACTCGAACGCATATTCGGCAAGCATGGAC
>JABHYP010000633.1 GCA_018656855.1 Candidatus Latescibacterota bacterium
AAAAACCGCGCCCGCCTCCATCGCAGGTTTGTTGTGTCCGCTGTGATGCGCGAAATATGGAAACTTCATTCCATACTCAGTATACATTTCCCTTAAAGTTGTTTCTCCTGTTTCATTGAGAGACCAGGTCGCAAACGGCCCGTCAATCCCCGCTTTGCCGGTTTCGATGAGAAAGTTGCGCTGTTCTTTTCGCCAGACTTCTTCGGTATACCGCTTCAGAATATCCTCCGGCAGGTTATGCAGGTAATAGCCATGGTACCAGGAGGTCACTCTTCGCTCGATGAGAGAGTCGGTGAAAACGGATTCGTATACCGCATCAGGCCGTTTAACTGCAAGAGGATCGCCCGGTATTCCTATGAAAGCTCCGCCGGTATATAAAATGAGAATCCCGGCCACTGCTGAAAGAATCATAATAAAAAATAAACTCCGGTGAAAATTCCCCAATAATAACGCTTTCATTTTTCTTATATCTTTCATCTTTGATTTTTAACTAAAACCTAACTTGCGCGATTTATTACAATTACAATTCACAGGATATTTTTTTTATTTATATTCACAGAATAGGTCGTTTAAACCGATGAGTTACGCTATTATTGTAGGGGCAGAGCTTGCCTCTGCCCACTTGTTATATATCTTACAGGATTTTGGGCAACCGCGAGGATTGCCCCTACACAAGAATCGCTAAATTTAACTGAAACCATTATAATATCACAAGAGAGACGTGAATTTCCCAATACTTTTAATTAGAACAGTCACAAGAAATATAATTTATTTCTGCACTAACATTATCTGATTAATTCATAAAATAATTTAAACCAAAGAGACCCAGGTTACAAAAAAGTATTGAGGAATTCTAAAAGACCGGTTATTTTTCAACATAATAATAATCCTAAAAAAATCAGGTTCTGAAAATGGCAGCGCCACAGGCAATAAAAAAGATTTCAGATACGATCTGGGAGATACCGACCAGCTACAAACCCGGAATGAAAGTTCCTGCACGAATTTACGCCACGGAAAAACTTCTCGAAAAAATGGATGATGGTCTGTTTGAGCAGATAACAAATGTTTCAACTCTGCCGGGGATTCTTTCGCATGCGTACTGCATGCCTGATGGTCACTGGGGTTACGGATTTCCGATCGGGGGCATGGCTGTAATGGACCCGCAGACCGGCGTTATTTCTCCCGGCGGGATCGGATTTGATATTAACTGTGGGGTGCGGCTCATCCGAACTTCACTTACCTGCGAAGAAGTAAAACCTCTCCTGAAACAGCTTGTTAATAAATTGTTTGAACGTGTCCCGGCCGGCGTGGGGTGCAAGGGATTTATCAGAACATCAAAAGACGAGTTCTGTGAATTGGTAGAACAGGGGGCGAACTGGTGCATAAAAAAGGGATACGCTGAGGAGGAAGACCTTGAAGTAACCGAAGAAAATGGAAACATTTCAGGCGCCGATGCCTCAAAAATAAGCAGTAAGGCTGTCGACCGCGGCCTACATCAGATAGGCACGCTCGGTTCAGGCAATCATTACTTAGAAATACAGGTTGCCAGAGAGGAAAATATTTTTGACCGTGAACTTGCCAAAGCGTTCGGAATCACTTTCCCCGACCAGGTTGTCATTATGCTTCACTGCGGCAGCCGCGGTTTCGGTCACCAGGTGGCAACCGACTATCTTCACATTTTCCTCGATGCCATGAAAACAAAATATAATCTTAAAACTCCTGAACGGGAGTTGGCCTGTGCACCGTTTCAATCACCGGAAGGACAGGATTATTTTGCGGCTATGAAATGCGCCATAAATATGTCGTATATCAACCGTCAGGTCATCTTCCATCGCATACGTGAAGTCTTTTCCGAGGTATTCCACAAAGACCCTGCCGATCTCGGCCTGCACCAGATATATGATATCGCCCATAACACTGCCATGCTCGAACGTCACGAAATCGACGGTGTTGACCGGGAAGTACTCGTTCACCGAAAGGGCGCCACGAGGGCGTTAGGCCCGGGTGCGAATGAACTTCCGTCCGTTTACAGGGAAACCGGCCAGCCGGTAATAATAGGGGGAAGCATGGAAACGGGATCATACCTTCTCGCCGGCATGAAAAGCGGTGTCCAGACATTTTACACCACAGCTCACGGAAGCGGGCGAACCATGAGCCGCCGTAAGGCAAAAAAGATGTATAACGGGAAAAAGCTCCGGCATGATCTTGAAAACCGTGGTATCTACATCCGGACTGCATCCTACTCAGGTCTTGCGGAAGAAGTGGGACAAGCTTATAAAAACATCGATGATGTAGTCGAAGCAACGGAACAGGCAGGGCTCAGTAAGCGTGTTGTCCGGTTAGTTCCGATTGGAAATATAAAAGGGTGAAAAGACAGGCATAAGGATAAAGGGAAGTTTATAGTTTGTGGTTTGTGGTTTTGAAGAAAAATATGCGGGTAAATCATAACTATAATTTTAAATGAGCAATTATGAAATATAACAACGGACAACGAACTATTTGAAATATGGAATCTGAAATTTGGAATTTGAAATGAGGATTTTGTGCCATACCGGTATCGTGAAGATATAGCCATAGCGGATGCGGCGTTTGATGCATGGGGTGAAAGCCTTGAGGAACTGTTTGTTGCCGTATGTGACGCCGCTGTTAATGTCATGATTGAGAATCTGGAGGACATTGAAGCGCTGAAAAACTTTCCTCTTCACCTTAAATCCACAAACATTGAAATGCTGCTTTTCAGCCTTCTTGAAGAAATAATTTTTCTCAAGGATGCCGAAACGCTTTTACTGAGAGTATCGAACATCGATATCACTCATGGAGAAAGTAGCGTTTCACTTGATGCAAAAGTGTATGGTGAAAAAATCGACTCCGGAAAACACAACCTCAATGTTGATGTTAAGGCGGTGACACTCCACCGTTTCAAAGTGGAACAAAATACTGACGGGTGGAATGCAACAGTCGTGCTTGATATTTGAAAAAGCTGCGGGGAATGTATGTCAATAGACTGTCAGGGGAAAAATAAATATTCTTACAGTAAGGAAAACTCAAAGAATATTACTGCTTTTTATCTTATTTTTCATTTTTGCAATTACTTCGTTGGATAAACGTAGTTTATTCGCCAGATCGATCAACATTCCAAATAATAATTTCCTCTGGAGATCTTCATCTCTACTGAAAAGATACTTGAGTTCCACACTTGTAATCTGATAGACTGTACAATCGTTTTTTGCAATTATCGTTGCCGAACGCCTCTCATGAGTAAAAACACCCATTTCACCAACAAGCCCGATTGGGCTAATAAGATTTATTTTATTTCCCTTAAGAGTGACTTCTAAAACGCCTTCGACTAATACTAATATTGTATCCGAAACATCACCTTCATAGTAAATCACTTCATTCCTCGAATATGTTTTCTTAGAACAGATATTTAGTATCTTAATAAATTGCTTATCAGTCAGATCTTTAAAGATGGGAGTATTTTTCACCTTATAGGTTATCATTTTCTGGTGACAAATGAGGTCACGTCGTTCTTCGCTCTTTCTTTTATTATCAGGAAATTTCATAATTGCTAAACGGCGGTCAAATCCTGATCTGTGTTTATTATCCATATTTAGAAATTCCTTCAATTCTTATTAAAGAGAAATAATTATAAAGCAGAAGTGTGGGTTGTTATTTAAATACAGTAAGCAAATATTAATATTTTCTTTTCAAAAACATAATTAGTACCCCGTTAATGTGCCATTATCACACACTTTAATCCGATTCACTAAGCCACTTCTGCAAAGCGTCAATAATTTTTTTCGCCTGGTCTTTACTGGAGATATTGAATTTCCCCTGCTGCCTATATTCATCGTTTATTTTGCGATAACGGCGTATGGTAAAGCGGTCAGGCCCGTAATCTTCATTCTTACGCTCCCACTGCCTGTACTTGAATATGATTGTCGCCCATGCACCGCTGGAAAGAATCACCTTATCCATTTCCTTTATTACAAGAACTCCCTCATCCTCGTAATTGATGGTAATTTCGTCAATGCCTGATCCCATGTGTGTCTCCTTCAGTAATTATAATGATTAACAACAACCGCGTACCTAAAATAATGTTTTAAGTAGCAGGTTTCAAGTTCCAATTAGCATGTTGATTCTTTTCATAAATAAGATGACATATTAAGCTTAAATCAGTTACAGTCATTACGAGGCCTAACCGAAGCAATCCCATCTCTTAGATTGCTTCGCTAACTCCGTTCACTCGCAATGACATTGGGTGATTACGTTACAGTATTTATAAAACTGTGTACTAAGTCTTATGGCTCAAAATTCTTTCAATTTTGAAAAAACACTCCTGTCGCCGGTATAGTAAAGCTCCGATGATGCAGAAGACAGTGTTATCTGAAATGAATTGGTATCTCTGGCAATACGTTTATTGTTAAAAAGATCATATACCTCTTCTACTTTGTAAGGCAGCTT
>JABHYP010000634.1 GCA_018656855.1 Candidatus Latescibacterota bacterium
CAACCGCCACTCCTTTTTGAAGCTGTACTGCATAACTAACTGAAAGTGCAGCATTTATAATGCCGTATGTCCCCGTATCTTCGCCGTAATACCCACGACCGTCAATATCTCCGGAATCAAATATATTAACGCCGAATCCGAAAGAGCCTATGCTTGAACCGGTTGAAAAAGCTGCAAACTCCTGTTTAATTCCTTCAATCCATTCAATGTGCGATACCTGGAATGAACGTTCTTCGTTCTGTACGAGCAGAGCAGGATTTGACCATGCTGCTGTCGAGCCGGTAGAGTATGCTGTTGAGCCGCTGCCGAGAGACGTTATCTGGGCGGTTGGAGATATTTTAAGAAATGAAAGGCCGGTTGCCCCCGTCTCACCAACCTCACCAACACAATATGCTGTCCCACTGAGTAATACTGTCATCATATAAAGCAGACTGAAAATCTTAAATAGCTTCATTATCTCTAGTCTCCGTAGCCTAATACAATAGCAATTATGTGTATATTATCATTGTCTGCATTGTCCGTTGCAAAAGCGTAATCAAGGTTTAAAGAACTGCTGACCCTAAGTGTAAAACCCGCAGTAAAAGACTCTGAATTAAGTTCATCCAATGAAGAATAATTGTAAACACCCGTTCGCAGGGTAAATCTTTCAGTAAATTCATACGAAACTCCCGCATTCAGCCCGAGCGGATTATCCTCGATATATTCCACTGTCGAAGATAATAAAATTTTATTAAATAACCTGTAAGCTAATCCACCTGTATAGTAGATAGGGAATTTATCTTCTTTTTCAATCGTCTGGCCGTTGGAATCGCTAGAACTGAAAGTTTTTTTCCACCGGTCGCTTTTCCATTTAAATCTGCTGTTTATATCTCTGAGAACAAAAGATGCCGTAAGATTTCTCAGCGGATTTGCGAGAACCCCCAGATCGAAACCAAACGATTTTGCGTCGTCATCGGCCAGTTTCCAGTAAGAAAGTTTAGTGTTGAGGCCAAGTGAAAGCCATTGAGTTAAATATTTAGAAAACGTCAGCGTAAATGAATTGCGGTTATCCTGTAATGATTCAGTCGGATTTCCGTTTAAATCACGTCCGGTTATATCCTCTGTTCCGACGTTTAACCAGGATATGGCAAAGTCGGCATCAGGTCCGATTCTGCTCCCTATAGCAAAATACTTGAACCTTCTGTCCATGCTCAACTGTCGAAATGAAAAAGTCATCTGACGACTTTTCATGGACACAAGTCCCGCAGGATTGAAATACGAACTGTAAATATCACCATCAACAGCAGTATATGCATTTCCCATACCCATAGCACGGGCTCCAGCACCCATTCTCATGAATTCGCCTGTCCATGATTGGTATTCATCCGCGCAAACCGGTGCGGGGGAGAAGATCAAAAACACCGCAAGAGAGAACAAAATTGTTATTTCAGTCGATAACCATGATTTTGCCACGAGATGAATCCCCTTTATTTGTTTTAATTATATAATAGTAGACGCCGTTTGGCACTATCGTATTATTACTGTCTCTGCCATCCCATTCTTCCTGGTAATCGCGGCCGCCGTCTCGATTTTCACCAGAAATGAGCTCTCTTATAATTCTACCGGAAAAATCATGAATTGTAATCGTGATTTTGGCGTCTTCCGTCAGCGCATATTGAATTCTTGTCCGGGAGTAATCCCTGTCGGCTCTTGATGGTGAAAACGGATTAGGGAAAGCATAGGTTTTTACATCATCGAACATGGATGAAACACCCACATTCAGCTTTCCTTTATCCAGTGTCTTTACACGGGTAACGCCTCTACTTATGCTCCAGCTTTTACCCCAATCTGTTGAACGGGCAACACCGTCCGAACTCGTAGCCCATAAAGTATCATCAACAACAAGAACTCCAAATACCCTGTATCCCGTTTCCCAGTAAAGGTTGTCGGATTCATTGATGTTAATGATATTCCAGTTCTCTCCGAGGTCATATGAAACGACAAGTCCGGAATCTGACGCTGCAAAAACCGTTGAATCGCTTACAGCGGGATCACTTGCTCCCTCATGCCCGAAAGCGAAATTCCATGCATTATATTTCGTCGTTTTATATTTCCAGGTTACCCCGTTATCATCGGTATGGCAGATACCGTAGAGACCTTTCCCTAAAGATGGTTGGGAACCGACCCATACATGGTTTACACCATCAACTACTTTATTTTCTACAGCAACGCAGAAATTCCCCGGCCATTGTTTTGTAATGTCGCCGAAACCTTCATCTGGCCATGAAAAATTATCCCATGTTTTTCCACGGTCGAAACTCACATTCATGCCCTGAGAAGTACCAACCCAGACTGTATCACCGTATGCACATATACTCACGCCCCAATAATTGGGATTTGCGATATTGATATTATCAGCATTCTCATCGGGATTCCCTTCAATATCGGGGATGGTGTTTGTCCACGTATACCCGTAATCATCACTTTTTAGCAAAAATCCAAATGTGGTGGCACACCAAAGCGTTCCATCAGAAAACGCTATATCATACGAAACCGTTTCTCCTCCCGGATATGACCAGTCTGCTCTGTCAGGGAACAGTTCAAGCACATCGATATGCCTCCAGTTTTCTCCATTGTTTAAAGAGATTGAAAAACCATCACCAATGTTATACAATTTTTCATCAATATCAACTTCGTACCGCCATGCAAGCACCATTATATCTTCTGAAGCATAGAGCGCTGTCATAGATCCTCTGCCGAAACCTGTCATACTATTTAACGAAATCCAGTCAGTGGCCAGGTGTCCCTCACCCCACATCATTTTTGAAAGCGTACCTGAACCGGCCACCCACACTTTTTCACCATCCCAGGCAATATCTGCGAGATCGCTGGCGCCGAGACCTGATCTCAGTTTAAAAACATTTGATACGTCAGCTTCGCCCTCATGTGCTGGAAAAAGTATGAATGTTAAAAGCACAATCCATGACAACAGTTTACAAATATTGCCCACAGTTTTTCTCCATTTTATATTTTTTGTATAGGTCATATACAGAAAGCTACCGGTCGGAAGTACGTTTACCCTTTTATTGTTATAATGATTTTTTGACCGGGCCTGATTTTTCTGTGATCCTTAATACGATTCCATTTCATGATATCTTTATGTGAAACTCCGTACTTCAGGGCAATTTCATACAGAGTATCGTTTTTCTGGATGATGTATGTGATTTGTCTGGTGCTTTTAGATAGACCTGTCGATTTTACCGGTTGAGATGATGTGGAAATGTTCTTGGATTGCGGAATTAAAATTTTATCGCCGGGAATGATTTTCGTTCTGCGACCCATGTTGTTGAGCGCCTGCAGCATTGATACTGTTGAACCGTATTTACGAGCCAGAAGCCACAGGGAATCGTTTTTCTTTACTGAATATGCAAATGTATTTTCTTTTGAAACTGGTATTGTCATTTTCGTTGATGATGTTTCTTTCGAGGATGATAAAGATGAAATTTTAGTGGTTGCGCCGGGAATTTGTAACTTTTGACCTATTCTCAATCTCCGGGGATTACTAATTCTATTAGCTGCCATCAGTTTTGAAACCGAAACACCCACTTTCTGCGAAATTCCGGAAAGAGTATCGTTTTTCTTGACATAATATATATTTATCTTTGGCGGGATATATTTTTCAACCGGTAATTTATCATACTCGCTTATGAATTTTTCACTCGTGCCTCCGGGGATTTTCAGAGGATATTTCTCCTTGCCTGCTGGTGTACGGTTGCTTAATAGTTCGGTATTAAGATCTTTTATTTCCTGAAGGTTTACATCCGCACATTTAGCCGCCTTTGCCAGATTTGTATAAGG
>JABHYP010000635.1 GCA_018656855.1 Candidatus Latescibacterota bacterium
GGAAATCTTTACGAGCCGCTGGATAACATCCGCAAGAAGACACAGGTATTCCTTGCGGGATATTATTCATTTATAGAGCGCGGAGGGGCGCCTGTTTCCCTGGATGAGGTTCCTCTCGACTGGAGCGCTCCGCATCCAAAACCGAACTGGGTTGATGAATCCATTTTCAAGGACTGAAAAAACAAAGGCAGCCGCTTTTGAACAGAGGAGTGATCATGAAGCGCTCAAATTGTATACTATTGATGCTTGTCCTGTTTTTCTTTTCGTGTACGGCCACGAAGCAGGTTACTGTGACGGGAGAGAGTACAGAACAGGCGTCACTGGAACAGACAGATATCCTGCCTGTCGACGCAGCTGTTACGCTCGGGAAACTTGACAACGGCCTGAAATACTATATCAGGGAGAATCACAAACCGGAAAAACGTATGGAACTGCGGCTGGTGGTGAAGGCTGGATCTGTTCTTGAGGATGAAAACCAGCGCGGGCTGGCGCACTTTACCGAACACATGGCATTCAACGGCACTAAAAATTTCAGGAAGCAGGAATTGGTGGATTATCTCGAATCAATCGGTATGCGCTTCGGCCCCGATCTCAACGCCTACACGAGTTTTGACGAGACAGTCTACATGCTTCAGGTGCCTGTTGACAGCGTGCAAATTGTCGAAAAGGCTTTCCAGATACTGGAAGACTGGGCGCATAACATCTCTTTCGAGGATGAGGAGATTGACAGGGAGCGCGGGGTCATTGTGGAGGAGTGGCGTTCTGGGCGCGGTGCGAGCGCGAGGATTCGAGACAAGCAGTTGCCGGTTTTATTTAAGGATTCCAGGTATGCCGAGCGTATGCCGATCGGAAAAATGGAGGTGGTGGAAACGTTTCCGCACGATACTCTCCGCAGCTTTTACAGGGACTGGTACCGTCCAGACCTTCTAACGGTCATAGCTGTGGGCGATTTTGATACAAAATGGATTGAAGAACAGATACAAAAACATTTTTCACGTATACCTTCTTCCAATAATCCTCGGGAGAGAGTTGTTTTCCAGGTGCCGGACCATGAAGAGACACTTTTTGCGATAGCAAGCGATCCTGAAGCCACCGGCAACAGTGTCAGTGTTTATTACAAGCATGATATAACACCGGAGGTGACAGTCGACGATTACAGAGATGGGATCGTGGAGGCTCTCTATAACGGCATGTTGAACCAGCGTCTGCATGAACTGACTAAAAAATCCGATCCCCCGTTTCTTTACGGGTATTCAAGCAAAGGAAGATTCGTCCTGTCCAGGGAAATATATATGCTTGGAGCCGGAGTTAAAGACAACGGTATAGAGCGCGGCCTGGAAACATTAGTAACCGAGGCTGCACGGGTGAGGAAATACGGTTTTACACAATCGGAACTGGAGCGCCGGAAAAAGGAAATGCTGCGATATATGGAGAGTGCATACAACGAACGTGATAAAACCGAATCACGGAATTATGCCAGTGAATATGCACGTAATTTTGTCATGGATGAGCCGATTCCCGGTATTGAATTTGAATATAATATGTACAGGAAATATATTCCCGATATCACACTCGAGGAGGTCAACCGCCTCACAGGCGAATGGATGACCGACCGTAACAGGGTTATTATGGCGGATGTGCCGGAAAAGGCCGGTGTTAATGTGCCGACAGAGGAAAAGCTGCTTGCGGTCATAAACGCGGTAAATAAAAAAGATATCGAACCGTACGTTGACACAGTTTCCGACCAGCCCCTCGTTGAGTCTCCTCCAGTGCCTTCTTCCGTTGTTGAAGAAAACAGGATTGAAGAGGTAGAAGTGACTGAATGGTTGCTCGCTAATGGTGTACGTGTGATTCTTAAGCCAACCGATTTCAAGAACGACGAAATCCTCTTTACTTCTTTCAGTCCGGGAGGAATTTCGCTTGTACCCGACGAATATCACATGGCCGGTGAAACTGCATCTTCGGTTGTACAGGAAGGGGGAGTGGGAAAGTTCGGTCGTATTGAACTGGAAAAAATGCTTTCCGGGAAAGTGGTCAGCGTATCCCCCTGGATTAATGATCTTCGTGAAGGCATTTCAGGAAGCGCATCTCCGAAGGATGTTGAGACGATGTTTCAACTAATCTATCTTTATTTTACCTCGCCGCGGAAGGATGATATCGCGTTTCAGTCTTTCAAAACAAGGATGAAAGGATATATCGAAAATCGTAATGCCCGGCCGGAGTCAGCGCTCAGCGATACGGTGACGGTAACGATGGCGCAGTATCATCGCCGTGAACGCCCCCTGTCCATGGAACTGCTCGATGAAATGAACCTTGACATGTCGTATGAAATCTATCGTGACCGTTTCAGGGATGCGAGTGACTTCACTTTCGTGTTTATCGGAAATTTCGAGCAGTCTCAACTCAAGCCGCTGGTGGAGACA
>JABHYP010000636.1 GCA_018656855.1 Candidatus Latescibacterota bacterium
ATACAGACAATTGGTTTTAATGACCGGAATTCCACCCCAGGAATCGATGGTATCTCTGTGATTGTGACCCATGAAAATGACCGGCTTACTATAATGCTGCAGGAGCTCCACTATGTGATGTGTATCCTCTACCGGTAAATTAGCGTGCATGAAAAGCAGTATGCGGGTATCGACGTCGACCTTTTCCAGATCCTTCCTCAGCCATTCTATATCCATGGGATTGAACCGTATCAGACCGCTGATCGGGCGGTTGTTCATGACGATGAAATGACAGCCTTTGTGTTCGAATGAATAGCGCGTTCCGCTCTTGCCGATCATTGCGGGACCGAGAGGATCGTACATTTCCGCGAGCTCTTGCCTCCCGATTCCGGCGTAATCCAGATCGTGGTTCCCAACTACGGTATACACGGGAATTCCTGCGTCGACCAGAGGACGCATTAGTTTTTGATACAGTCTGAGAAGCGGCATCCATCCCGCGTCTCCGGTATCACCCGAATTCATCGCGAAATCCGGTTTAGGATTAATCCGGATGCATTCGTTTACAAACTGTTTTATCCGTTGAGGATTATGCATGGGCATGAGAGTGTTTTCATCGAGGGACATTCCGATCGCAGAGCCATAACCGGGCACATGGACATCGGAAAAATTGACAAATGTAAATTCTTCCGCAGCGAAAATATATCCGCTCCACACCACAGAAATAATTACAATTATATTAATAATCATCTTCCTTCGATTTGTTGCCATTTTATTATCCTCTTTATGAGAATTAAGTTATGAAAAAATTTAAATTAAACTATCCCGGCCTAAGGGTCGAGGCGTCTTATCTTAAAATAAGTTTACAAAAAAAAGGACAAGGAGGCAAGGATGAAAGAGGGCAAGTGTGTAGGGTTTACCGGGGAATTTAAGGAGGTTTTTGCGGAGTTAACCGGATAAGCTACTACTTTAAAATTCAAATTAAAAAGGCCCGCACACCTTAATGATAAGATATACGAGCCTTTTCTCCCTGTAGAATGGAAGTTACATTACTTGATGAGAAGCATTTTACGTGTAGCCGTATAGCCTGGAGTCACAAGCCTGTAAAAGTAAACACCGGAAGCGTGCGAACTACCGTCAAACATGATATTGTGCATGCCTGCCTGCATATGCCCGGCAACCAGGGTTTCTACGGTTTGTCCCATGATATTATATATAATCAGTTTTACGAACTCCTCTTCCGGAAGTGTGAAAGCAATAAGAGTTGTCGGATTGAAAGGATTCGGGCTGTTTTGCTGGAGCATGAAAACAGCCGGCGCAATATCCTCAACACCTACCCCGGTTTCCTCCGGCTCGAACAGAGCAAATGAACTGATGTTTTCAGTCTCGGCTTCGACAAACTTGTTGATCGTATCGACACGGCTTTCGAGCTTGACCCAATCAGTTTCTTCGAGCGAATCAAACGACTCGTGTTCGTGCCAGTGAGCGATGATAAGCTTCTCAGGATCGAATCCCTCGCCGAATTCCTCTTCATCATAATAGATGCGAATAACAGCGCTTTCCAGGCTCTCACGGATCTCGGAGTCGGCATCGATTTCGATCATTTTCACGAAACGGTGATTTGGTTTCGGTTTGTGGAAGTTCTGGTGCAATTCTGAAATATTGATTTCGCCGGTGGTATCATCCTTTTTCATTCTCATGTCAATGAATGTATCAAGGTCTTCCTTGAAATCAATAACCATTTCTCTCGCATGAGCCTCAGCTTCAAATTTCTTCGGTTCACCTCTCTGAGCTTCCGGAGGTATCGCGATTATCTTGACAAAGCCGCCTATCTTCCCGGGCTCGATATTTTCAATATTTAACGAGGTGAAATTAAGCAGCCCCTCGACAATGAATTTCCCTCCTTCTTTCGGTACTTTGCCCTCGAGGGTATCCTCGTATTCAAAGAGATGTGTTTCGCCGGGCGGGATATCAACCATGAATGCCGCTCCTTTTGCTGTTTTGTCTGCCTTGTCCGTGGAGCGCCACAGGATGTTATTATCCATATCCTTAATGGCTATTACAAGGTATTCCTCGCTGTCGAAGGTAAAACTGACCGTCGCTTCGCTTGGATTATGAACTCTCAGGAACACTTTAAACGGCGCATCGGTTTTATATATGGTTTTGCCGGTCCCAAACGCAACTATAAGGTTTTCCAATTCACGCTTTTTAAAATTCAACGGTGTTACAGGGTGAGGGCGTATTGGTTTGAGTACGATTCTGAGTTCGGCATCGGCGCCAATAGTTCTCAGGGTACGCTGGTACGGCTCGAATCCTTCCATCCATATTTCAAGGATATAAAACATTCCAAGGGGAACATTTGTCAGCAGGAACTCGCCCTCGTTTCCGGTAACTGTCGCCCATTTCCCCTGTGGTGAATTAGGAATGTTCGAAAGGTCCCTTTCATATTGTTTCGGAATTGTCGGTTTCAGTACAACCTGGGCGCCTGTAACGGGATTGAATGTTTCCATATCCTCGGCAGGTGTGACAACGATGCCGCTTAGATCGCTCAATGCAAAATCGGTTGTTACATTGAACGGAACCTCAATCACCGCAGCGTAGCTTCTCAGACCAAGAGTCATTGTGTATTCGCCGGGTTTCAGCATGAGTATCGAGGCATAATGAGCGCCTTCGTAAACTATTTCGCCGCCGGCGGGTATATTAATATCATAGAATTCCGGTGAATCGAGAATATATTCGGGTACTCTGATGATGTTATCAATAGCGTACCTTACAGGTATGCCGTCTGGAATACTCAACATAATATCGTTATCGGTCTCGTTTGAAATGGCAAAACGGTAGTCTACAGGTTCGCCGGCGAAATATTCCTCTTTGCCAAGTGTCGCGGAAAAGACGATTCCTTCAGGAAGTTCTTTTGGCGGTGTCACTACAAGAAACGGTTGACGTACGGCGAGCTCAGTACCGACGACATTTACGGCGAGAGAGTGTTTGCCTGGCGGGATAACGTAATCTTCGGGTGTGTGTGTGAACTTCCACTTATATACATCACGGGCGGTTATAACAACCTGGG
>JABHYP010000062.1 GCA_018656855.1 Candidatus Latescibacterota bacterium
GCCATTGCGGGCTCAACGAAAGTAAGTAAATCACCAGCGGATTCCTCAAGAATTTCCCTGAATTGTACGGCTGCGGGGCCGGTGACAGTTAACGGTTCATCCTGCAATTTTATAATATCGGCAAGTTTCGAAACAGGGACGGCAGCCGGTTTCATAATAACATCTGGAATGTCTTTTCCCATTCGATATATTGCCGTATATACTTCGGAGCGTTTAGCGTCGATAAGCGGGCATACGAGGGTTCCGGGCGGCGCCACATTCCAGGCAAGCCCCATGAGCGTATTGACTCCGGCGGTCTTAATCCCGAGACCGTAAGCAAGCCCCATCGCAGTGGAGATTCCAATGCGGAGACCGGTAAAACTTCCAGGGCCCAGCGAAACAGCGATTCCCTCGATATCTTTCACTGTAATTCCAGCTTCTTCGACAAGGTCATTAATAAATCCAGTAAGTAGTTCACAGTGCGAAGAGCGAGAATCCCTGTTGCGTTCATGGACAATTCCTGCTGTAATGAGAGCTGTGCTGAGACTTTCTGTGGCTGTTTCTATTCCGAGAATGTTCATTGGTAACAACAAATCGTTTTCCTATAAGATTTATTTGTTTTTAAGGTACTAAACATGATGTTAAAATAATGCGAGACTTAGGAGTAGTTCATAAATCATCACTACTATACTATACAAAACAATTTATATCGTAATGTATATTTATAATTTGCATTTATAACAATATATTTTTTTGTACACTGTACTTCGTGGAAGGCTCAGTTTTATCCATGCTCATCTTTTGTTAATATACTTATTTGTTTGTCTCTTCGCATGAACTTTTCGTCCTGAACATATACATTCTCAGCATGTATGTCAAGCCCTTTGAGTGTTGACCTGAAAAGGACAAAATACTATATTTAATCTTGAAAATATTATTAAGTAATTCTTTTCATAAATAAGGTGACATATTAAACTTAAATCGTACACAGTCATGGCGAGGCATAGCCGAAGCATTCCCTTCTCCTATATTGCTTCGCTTACTCCGTTCACTCGCAATGACATATGGTAATTACGTTACAGTATTTTTGAAACTGTGTACTTAAGGAGAAATCTTTTATGAAATATATTTTTGGTCCTGTTCCGTCGAGGCGGCTCGGTTTATCGCTGGGTGTCGACATTGTCCCCCTGAAGACCTGCACACTGTCATGCATATACTGTCAGGTAGGAAAAACACCGAATCCTACACTTACAAGACGTGAATATATCCCTGTAAAGGAAGTACTGGATGAGCTGGAATCACATTTCAAGAGCGGCGTCAAAACTGACTGGGTAACTTTTTCAGGGTCGGGAGAACCCACACTTAATTCCGGTATAGGTGATATTCTGAGAGGAATCAAGGCCATGACGGATATACCTGTGTGTGTTATAACCAATGGAACGCTCCTCTGGGATCCGCAAGTACGCCATGATATCTGCCAGGCGGACGCAGTTATGCCATCGCTCGACAGCGCCCTCGAAAGCTCTTTTCATAAACTGTGCCGTCCCCATCCCGATTCAAAGATAGACATGATTATTGATGGAATCGTTCAATTCAGAAAAGAGTATCAGGGGAAACTCTGGCTGGAGATTATGATTGTTGGCGGAATAAACGATACGCCGGAAGAACTTCACGCATTACGCAATGCTGTTCGGAAAATCGAGCCTGACACCGTCCAGATCAATACAGTTGCAAGACCTCCCGCTGAAGTTTCAGCAAAACCTGTGCCCCTTAAGCGCCTGGAGGAAATACGTGAATATTTCGGTGAAAATACCGAAATCATTGCGTCTTTTAAAAGCGATTCAAAAAAATCCTCTCCGGCGGATATCGATGATGTACGTGCATATCTGAAAAGACGTCCGGGGAAGGTGGAAGATATTTCATCGGCGCTTGGTATCGAAACACAGGAAACAGAGAAAATCATCAAGCAATTGGAAGATTCGGATGAGATTACACTTAAAGAATATTTTGGGAAACATTTCTGGGAATATAAAAGTCAGGAATAATAACTACAATGAAATGCTGCCTTCAGGATGATGAGCGTATTCAGTCGGAAAACCGAACAAAAACAATATCTTTAAAATAACTTGTAAAAATTAGAGTTAGGCAGTATTATTTATACAAAGCAAAAATACATACGGGTATAAAACATTTTTACTGCATCCTCTGAAAAAGGACTCGGTACTATTCATACTTCCTCGGAGGATAAATTTACGGATTTAATTTTCTGTATTATGCATCGGTTTCACTAAACGAAAAGAAAATCCTCAATCCCGATTATACAAAAATAAGGAATGGGGAATTATATTCTGATGGTGTGCTTTGAAGGTTAATAATGGTTTGAAATGAATCCGCTTTATAACTTCCATTATCGAACGCCTGTATTAAAGAATTGATCAAATGGAAATCACCAAAGAAATTCTGATCAGTGAATTAAAGAAACGGATTGATTCTCAATCCTTGTCGGTAGAATCGGTTGATTCTGTTGTTGATGCATTATTCAGCCTGATAAAAAATCATATAAGCAAGGGCAACACTTTAAATATAAAGGATTTTTCGATTCGTTCGAAAGGTTACTGGAAGAAAAATCATCACTCTCGCCGGCGTAGCAAGAAGGATTCAAAACGTACCGCAGGTAAAAAGTCATCTAACTTCATACTGAATGAACTTTTTATGATGCTGGGTGATATAAGTTACCTCGGTAGAAAGATCCTGCAGTTTAGTAAAACTGTTGTTGTAACCGCAGCTTTTCTCATGATATATACTATTATAACCGTTTTAATTGGTTGTTAAAAGGTTTTCGGATATGCTGTCGAATATTGAAATTATTAATCGTCTCGACAAAATAGCGGAAGAAGACAAGAGATAC
>JABHYP010000637.1 GCA_018656855.1 Candidatus Latescibacterota bacterium
ATCTGTTTTTCATAGATGCAATGTAAATGACATATTTGTGAACAGATAAAGAAGAATTAAATGAAAAATTGTAAATTTCAATTTTTTCCTTTCTCATCTACAAATAATATTTCATAATTCACATTTTAAAACCAACCTTTTATAGTAATTTCCCGTCTTAATAAGTGAAGGTCAATAAACGAAAGGCAGTCAGTTGACTGATACTAATATAATAACCCTCGAATGTGTCGTTATAAAGAAATGCATTGAGGGAGATCATAACTTCTTTAAAAAACTTTATGATAGTTATAAAGACAGGGTGTATTCAACTTCAGTGCGCATGTTGGGAAATCGTCTCGACGCCGAGGATGCTCTTCAGGAGATTTTTATAAAAGTTTTTAAAAACATATCCCGTTTCAGAGGAGATTCTTCCTTTACGACATGGCTTTATAAAATTGCAGTGAATACCTGTATCGAGCATATAAGAAAACGGAAAAAAGATGAAAAAATCGTAGATATTGACCCTCACGACGATAATTCGCCGGTTTTGCCCGGGATACGACCCGCTGAGAATTTCAGACTGATAGTTGAAAGTGAAATAGAAAAACTTCCCGAGGGGTATAAAACAGTATTTATCCTACATGCCATAGAGGGTTTTAAATACAGGGAGATAGCTGATATACTGGACATTTCACAGGGAACATCGAAATCACAGTTTTTCCATGCAAAATCTTTACTGAGAAAAAAATTGCTCCCTTATCTGGAGGTTCTGAAATATGAATTGTAGCGAGTTCTGGAAAATGTATGAAGAAACAGGTATAACTCACGAACTTGAAAAGCATCTCAGCAAGTGTTCCAGCTGCCTCGATGAGATGCTTATAGAGAAACAGCTCGAAAAAACGGTTCAAAACATTGAACGGTTCAAAGCCCCGGAAAAAGTCTGGGATAACATTGAGAAAAATCTTCGGGAGGAAAAAATAAAGTATAAAGCTGTCCGGTTGCTACTGAACACAATAAGAAGTTTTTTTAGCGGCCGACTTTCTCTTCCCGGAACAATTCCACTCAAACCCGCGGTGATCGGATTTGCCCTTATTGTTCTTACATCAGTTACGGCCACGTACTATACAACAAGGATTATATTCCCGACTGACAAATTCAGACTGCAGGAAAAAGCTGTTAGTGAACTGGAAAAAACGGAGATGAAATACATTGCAGCAATCGAGAAATTTTCACGTCATATTGAGGATAATAAAGACTCGATTGATCCAGAACTGTATGATTTATACACTGAAAAACTGGCGACACTCGATGAGTATATTTTGCTATGTGAAGAGGCTGTCAGCGAGAATGAATACAATATAAACGCGAGAACTTACCTGGCTATGGCATATAAGGAAAAGGTGTCTACGCTTAAAGAAATGTCGCAGAAAATATAGAACATGACACAAAGGCAGAAAAGTAAGTTTATGGTTTATAGTTTATGGTTTATAGTTAATAAGGAGAATAGCGAGGTGTAAATTTATGAATTCACAATACACAATACCCAACTCTGTAGTACAACATACCACAGTCTAATAACCTATTTTCTAAGTAAAGAAAGGGGAAATACCATGAAATCGAAAATTGTACGTTATACAGCGGTTTGCTTGATGCTACTCTGTGTTCCATACGTGAAGATGTCTCTGGCAATGTCACGTGATAATTCGGGCAGCAGCCGTATGGAACGCAGCCTATGGGGAGAATTTATTTCGGAAGAGATAAATATAACTCTTCCCGGCCAACCCGGCATTTCAGTTATGCTCGACCACAGCTATGGAAACATTAATGTCAATAAAGGGCAAAATGATAAAATTGTAATTAAGGGCGAGAAGCGTGTTTCTTCGAGGGATTCACAATTAGCCAGGGAATTTCTTGACGCCATGGAATTGCAAATAGAAGAACGAAAGGGCAGGATCATTATCAGGACATACTATCCCCAAGAAAGACTTAGTGAAAGAATAAGGAAGAAAATAAAAAATTTCTCAATATCCTATACTATCGAAATACCGGAAAATACAAACCTTGAACTAAAAAACTCTTTCGGAAACGTGGATCTGGATAATGTTTCGGGAGAGTTCTCTGTAACAAACAGCTTCGGGAAAGTAACAGCTTATGATCTCGAAGGGAGAACCGAATTAAGTAACAAATTCGGTTCAATAACTGCAGAACGTTTTACCGGGGATACGAATGTATCGAACGAGCACGGCGCTCTTACCGTCAAACAGATAAAGGGAAACCTTGTAGCCAGGACTTCGTTCGGTTCAATAGAAGTACGTGAAGTGGAAGGAGATGCGAAAATCACAAACAGCCACGGCAAAATATCTGCCGAAAAAATCGGCGGTGAAGCCGAACTGGAAACCACGTTTGGGAAACTTTCATGCATCGATGTTAAAGGAAAAGCTACGCTGCGCAATAGACATTCGGGTGTTACCGTCCGCAATGTTCATAATGATGTGACAGTTGTAACCAGTTTCGGAAAGGTCGAGGCGGAAAAAATCAAAGGCGATCTGTCTGTTGAAAATCAACATTCTTCTGTAAAAGTGATGAATATCGCAGGTGAAGCTGATGTGCGGACTACCTTTGGGAGGGTTAACATTGATCATGTCAAAGGCAATGTTTCCGTAATAAACCAGCACAGCAGCATTGATGTTAAAAATATTTTACCAAATAGCGCAGAACGAGAAAGACGTGTACTGCTTAAAACAACTTTCGGAAATATCAGGCTTGAGGCGCCTGAATCGTTATCGGCACAGGTCAAAGCATCAACATCAAACGGAAAATTTTCCAGTGATTTTCCACTAATGGTAACTCTCCAGGGTACTGTTCTATCTTCTAGTTCATCGGATCAAAGAATTGCAGGTACAGTGGGTGAAGGAGATGATATTATCGAACTTGAGAATTCACACGGTAATATCTATCTTGGTAAAAGTATGGATGATGACTGGGAAGTTACTGTAGACCCAATAATCCTCAATTTATTTAATGAGTAATATCATTTCATAATTGAAATGGAACAAAAAACCCTGAAACAGGTTTAAGTTTCAGGGTTCATGTTCAAAGTTTACTATTGGTTATTCATAAAAGACTGGGATCTGTTAAAAACTAAGCGGTTCTTTTCATAAATAATGTGACAGTAAGCTTAAATAAGGTACAGTCGTCTAAGCGCCCTCTTTTCTTAGATTGCTTCGCTCACTTCATTCACTCGTAATGACATGTAATATTTACGTTACATTATTTATGATACTGTATACTAAACATGAGAGATTCAGTCTGAATTCTTGTTATCTATTCCTGACTTCTATTTTCTCACATAGGTGTCAATAACTTCCCATCTGGAGTTTACCCACTTCTTGGCGCGAAAAATAAGGTTGTCAATAAAGAGCTTTAGGAAAATTAATAAAATACTTCTTTGTTTTTGTATAATTCCCTTGTATAATTCCCTTGTATAATTTGTGTGATAATTAGTAACTA
>JABHYP010000638.1 GCA_018656855.1 Candidatus Latescibacterota bacterium
GAAAAATATATAGCGGAAGGACTTGTCGATGCGTTGTTTGCTGACGGTTCAGTCAAGGGACTTCCATTTCTGCTTGTCAGTTCGGACATCGGACGAAAAACACTCAGCGAAGAACTCGAAAGAGCCGGTGCATCGGTAACGAAGACGGTATTTTATTCGACACAGCCTGCTATTCTAAGTCAACACATTAAAACAGTTGTCAAAAACGGCAAGATCGATATGGTTACATTTACAAGCTCCTCAACTGCACTAAATTTCTTTGATCAAATACCACCTGGTGAGTTTGACAGCAGGATTAAAATCGCCAGTATCGGGCCCCAAACCTCCGAGACGCTGAAAAGATTAAACAGGGAACCTGATATTGAAGCGCTGGTGTTCACGACTGATGGCCTTGCCAGCACTATTCTCGAATATTGCGGCAAAAAACAGTAAAGCCGCATTTAGCTATAAAGGGTTTAATAAGTGATTGGAATATCAAAACTTTACTGCGAAAATACCGAGCCATCGGATGTGCTTCGATACGGCCGGAAATCCTCATCTCTGCCCTCGCATCTGCTTCAGTTCTCTGAGGACAAGCGGCCGGTCGTGATAATGAACATAACGCGGCAATGTAATTTGCATTGTGTTCACTGCTATGCGGGCTCCGATAGTTCGAAAGCCGAGAATGAACTTTCCACTAATGAATGGATGAGAGTACTCGATGATCTGGCCGATTTCGGGTGCCCTGTCGTACTTTTTTCCGGTGGCGAACCGCTTCTTCACCCGGATATAGTCTCATTAGCCCAGTACGCAGTTAATCTCGGTATGCGTGCGGTAATCTCTTCAAACGGGATGCTGATCACTCCCGAAAAAGCTGAAAAACTTGCCTCGATCGGGCTTTCATACATTGGCATAAGTATTGACGGTGGTCGTGAAGTGCACGATTCGTTTCGTGAGTCAGAGGGCGCTTTTGACAGGGCGATCGAGGGACAGAGAAGCGCACGTAAAGCTGGAATCAAAACCGGCCTGCGCTTTACCATGAACAGTAGAAATACTGATGATATTCCTGCGCTCTTCGACATAATAGAACGTGAAAACATACCTCGAATCTGCTTTTACCATCTTGTCTACACCGGCAGAGGCGAAAATCTTCTCGAGGAGGTTCTTTCACATGAAAAAACACGCGAAATCGTCGATTTAATTATCGATAAAACTGCGGAATTACATAGTCAAGGGAGAAAAATCGAAGTTCTGACCGTCGATAATCACTGCGATGGACCTTATCTATATCAAAGGCTGAAGAAAGAAAATCCTGAAAGAGCTGAGCAGGTTATGAAACTGCTTGAATATAATGGAGGAAACAGTTCCGGAGTAGGTGTTGCGTCCATTGGCTGGGACGGCAATGTCTTTCCTGACCAGTTCTGGCGCAACCATATACTCGGAAATATTCGCAACCGGCCGTTCGGCGAAATATGGACCGATACGGAAAACACTTTTCTAATGAAACTCAAAAATAAAAAGCAGATTATAACGGGGCGGTGTTCAAAGTGTAAGTTTCTCAATGTGTGCGGCGGAAATTTTCGTGCACGGGCTGAGGCTGTGACCGGCGATATCTGGGCGCCTGATCCGGCATGCTATCTCACTGACAAAGAAATTGGCTTAAAAAAGTAAAGAATATTTATACATATACAGAATTATTGGTTTTCTAGCTTTTATTTTCAATTTGTTTTATGAGATCATTGAAAATAATTTCATGAAAAGGCAGAAAAAAGTACCAGTATAATTTCCCAGCAATAGTTTTAGTATGAAAATAAGGAATCACCGCCAATTTTCTTTTATCCCCTTCATCCTTTATGTAAAATTCCAGCCATGCTTTTCCTGGTAATTTCATCTCTGCGCGTAAGAGGAGACGTTTTGATGGCTGAAGGTCTTCAATGCGCCAGAATCCTATAACATCATTAATTATTAATGAGTATTGGTTCTTTCTGCCACGTGAATCTCCGACGCCCATAAATATTTTATCAATAATTCCACGCAAACGCCACATCCAATTATTGGAAAACCACCCCTCTTTGCCACCTATCATTGATATAGAGCGGAAAAGTGTCGATGCTTTTTTTTCAGTATAGAGATAATAATATGCCGTATACATCGGAGCCTCTTTAAGCTCATTAAGTTTTATTGCCAGTTCATGAGCCGGTGGATAAGCACCAGACCACCTCGTAGATATTTTATCCTGTTCCTCTCTACTCATTGCTCGTATTATTGCTTCTTTGTAGGTCAAGCAATCGAATGATATAATGTTTTTTATTATTGAATTCTGACATACAACTTCATTCTTTAGACCACCCATTAAATATCTCGTCAGTTGTGCAGGTACAGGGGTAAATATACCAGCCAAGTAAGAAAAAAATACGATATTCGAAACAGGAAGAGGAATAAAAATTCTTTTTAAATTATACATCTCGGCGCATATCTTGAGCATTTTTTTATATGTTAAAATATCTTTTCCGCCAATATCATACGATTCCCCTGATGTTTCGGGAACCTCCAGAACACCCACAAGATATTTGATCACATCAGTAACTGCAATCGGCTGACATTTATTATTAACCCACCGCGGAACAAGAAATATTGGAATTGTTTTAACTAAGTTTTTAATGATTTCATAAGATGCACTTCCAGAACCGATAATCATTGCCGCTCTAAGTACTGTTACAGGGACATGTCCTTGTTGTAGCTCTTCCGCGACCTTGGTTCGACTCCGTAAATGAGGTGAAAGTTTGCTTCGAATATCGCCGAGAGCACCAAGATAAATTA
>JABHYP010000639.1 GCA_018656855.1 Candidatus Latescibacterota bacterium
AATAATGATAAATCGCTTAAAAACAGAACGCTGTATATACACCCCATGACTCAGGCTGGGGCAAGGCTTCTTGCTGCGTCTTTTCGCTCTATTGACATTGAAGCTAGGGTAATTCCCCCTTCTGATTCTAGAACGCTCGAATTGGGATCGATGTATTCCGCTGGTGATGAATGCCTTCCAGAAAAGGTCACTCTCGGAGATTACATCAAAATCACGGAAACTGAGGGATTTGACCCAGCAAAAACAGCTATTATGTTGCCTACAGCTAACGGCCCTTGCCGTTTCGGTCAGTATGTGCATAAACTTGAAAAGGTACTTTCTAAATGTGGTTATGAAGATATAATGCTTTTTTATCCCAGTAGTGAAAACGGTTATGAAGGCATTGCTAATAATAATTCAATATTTTACCGTAAAGCCTGGATAAGCATTGTATGTGCGGATATTTTACGGAAAATGCTTCTTAAAACCCGACCGTATGAAAAGATTAAAGGGACAACCGACCGGGTTTATGAAGATTCACTTTCAGCAATGGAAAAGGTTATTGAACAGAAAGATTTGAAGTTTCGAAAATATTTTACGAAAGTAGTTGAACAACTCATAATATCACGCGATGAGTTCAGAGCTATTGATGCTGATTATACTGAGGGGAAACCGCTTCTTATGGTAGTCGGTGAAATATTTTGCAGGCATAACCGATTCGCGAACGAAAACATGCTCAAAAAACTTGAGGAACACGGCGCTGAAACATGGATAGCTGATGTTGCTGAATGGGTTATGTATACTGACTTTATAAGAAAACATCATCTGATACGCCGCGGTAAAAAATATTCAAAAGAAATGATAGTGACAAATTTGAAAGGACACATTATGAAGAAAGATGAACATAAACTTCTGGCTCCTTTCAAAGAGGATTTTAAGGGATATGAAGAACCATCGAACATGGATGATATTGTCAACTACGGTGAACCTTATCTTTCATACAAGGGTGCGCTGGGAGAAATGGTTCTCAGTATTGGGCGAACGGTATATTCATATTACAAAGGTGTTGATGGCATTGTTGATATCAGCCCATTTTCATGCATGAACGGTATTGTTTCTGAGTCTATATATCCTTCCATTTCAAAAGAACATAATGACATACCCTGCAGGGTTTTTTATTTTGATGGTATAAACTCAGACTTGGATCGTGACATTGGAATTTTCATGGAACTGGTGAAGGGGTACAAGAGTAGAAAGAAAATAGAGAGAATTTATCCCGAATATTATAAAAATTAATAAAATATTTATGTAAAGCGGCAATTTAATAAAGTATTACACTGAGTTATATTAAACTTTAATAAAAGTTTAACTTTTTCAGAAAAGGATTAACTATATGGCTAAAACGAAATCAGAAAAAAATACGGAGTGGATTTTTTGCAGGAATATTAAGGGAAAATGTTCCGGCATAAATCCTAAAACTAAAATTTTGGAAAAAATTCCCAAAACTATTAAGGTCCACGGGAAAGAAGTTCCTGGCTGGAAAGTAAAAATTGAACAGGATAAAAGTGAAGGTCATGTGAATCTTACCCTGTCAAGTTATTCTGATGAATAGAAAACTTGCACATACATACTCCTCATCGATTTACCTCGGAGGGGTATTTTTGCGTTTCAGCCCAATATTTTATAAATAGTAGAATTTCAGCGAGTTAATTGTTATTTATACTCACGATATTGCTTCCCAATAATAAGGACTGATCACTCCCTTGAAATATCCTGAAGAAAACGTTTACCGTCTTTTGGATGCGAATATGAACCGCTCGCTTGAGGGAATACGCGTTATGGAAGAAACGGCGCGAATGCTTTTTGATGACAGCGAGCTTACATCCTCACTTAAAAATATCCGTCATGAACTAATCGGTATTATAAAAAAAGAAAAAAATCTTTCCAGAAAAATGCTTTCTGCCAGGGACTCAGAGCGTGATGTTCTTCGAAACGGTGAAACGGAATCCGAACAATCACGTAATGGAGTTAGCTCAATTGTGAGCGCTAATGCGCACCGTGCTCAGGAGGCGGTACGCTCGATGGAGGAATATGTAAAACTTTCTTTTTCAGGTCTTTCGGAACAGTTCAAGAGGATCAGGTTCCGTCTTTATGATATTGAAAAATCTCTCGTCTTACGTATTAACTCTCACGAATTAACGGGCAAAGGCCGCCTCGAACTCTGTGTTCTCATTGAAAATAATCATTTAAGTCAATTTTCTATCCACAATGAAACTCGGTCGGCTTTTGAAGGAGGCGCAGGAACTTTAGTATTCCAGGATAGATTATCTAATGACAGGGATTTTTTCATGGGTGCCGAAGAATTCCTGAACGCATGTCATAATGAAAAAGTCACCACTATACTTGAGGGGCGGCTTGATTGTGCCATGATTCTCGGTGCGGACGGCGTTCAGCTTAATGAAGAATGTATTCCGGTAAAAGCCAGTAGAACCTTTTCCGGAGCCGGAGATGGTTTTGTAATTGGATACAGTATTTCCGGCAAATCCTTTTTTGAAGACGTAAAAATTGATGAAGTTGATTATCTTCTGTTAGAATCTTTTAATGATTCATCTCACTTGAACCTTGATGAATTAAAAAAGATCAGGACCATTGCCGATAAGTCACCGGTTCCGGTTGTGGTGCTGTGCGATGGAGTAAAAGAAACTGTAGAACTTGCTCTGGAGTGCGGAATAACAGGAATATCTGTAAAAATAACAGGAAGTAAATCATTTGAAATAAAAAAAATTAGAGATATTATTGATGAATTCAATTCCGGAAGTTAAATAAAATATTCCGTTAACAATGATGAAAATATCATCAGAAAAACAAGTTGATTATAAATACATTTTTTTTTATTTTATAAATAGTGTAATTTCAATTATTCTTAATGCCGCTTTTAGAGGTGACAACCGGATAATGCCTGTCACTTACTTCTCGATTTCACAAATTAAAATAATAATTTCTTCAAGTTTAATGCCTGGAGAGCATGAAGCATTGTTACATTTCGTAAAATATATTGCGTATATATGTTAGTTACAGATAAGTAAAAGCTGTTAATTTAAAAATCAATATTTTAGGAGTTCTGTTATGGTAAAAACCTATGAGTTTGATGTAACCCTGACATGCAGGAATAATGAATGTGATGTGCAGACCAGGGAGGAAGCACAGGATCAAATTCACAAACTATCAAAATATCACACACATATTATTGATGGAAATATTATGATTGACAAGCAAAATTCATCTTTTAAGGTTGAGGTTTCACTTCGTGTTCCCGGCCATACCTTGATAGCAACTGATGTGGATTACAGCCGGTCAAAAGCGCTTGATGCTGCAATAGAAAAAACGAAAGTTCAATTGAAGAAACTAAAAAGTAAAGTGATAGATCATCGTGCAACTCCTCCGCTACCAGAAGTGGTAAGTCCCGAACCGGAGGAGTCTGATGATTTTTCTGAATAGAGGTGACTGAGTGGGTAAATATACTATTGATAATTTTCTGAGGGAGAATTCCGAGCGGCTTAGTCTTAAACTGCTTGCTGGCAATAAAGGGCTGTCAAACGAGCTGGTAACACCTGAGCTCAACCGTCCCGGGCTGGCACTTAGCGGTTTTGTTAACCTGTTTCTGTATAACCGCATTCAACTTATTGGAAACACGGAAGTACTGTACGCAAACGGACTGTCAACTAAAAAACGTCTTGAAGCTTATGAGATTATATGTCAATTCGAAATTCCCTGTATTGTGTTCACTAACGGGAAATACCCTCCAGATGAAATGATAAAGAGTTGCAACAAAAATGGTATCCCTCTCATAATTTCATCGTTAACAACCACCCAGTTTACTCACCTTTTCAGCTATTACGTTGAAGATATTTTTGCACCATCAATAACTGTTCATGGAGCTCTGGTCGATGTGTACGGCGTAGGCCTTCTTTTTACCGGTAGACCGGGTATCGGAAAAAGCGAAGTGACTCTCGATTTGGTAGAGAGGGGGCACAGACTGGTCGCAGATGACATTATCCATATTATCAGAAAGTCACGCGGAATCGTTGTTGGAACATCAAATCCCATGACACGGTCATTACTTGAAATCCGTGGAGTAGGAATTGTTGATGTAGAGAAGATGTTCGGTATCAGGGCAATACGTATGCAAAAACGCATTGAAGTCGAAGTTCAACTTAAAGATTGGGATCCTGACAGACCAATGGACCGTACCGGTTTGGATGAAAAAATCTCAACCATCCTCGATGTTGATATTTCTAGGGTAGAGGTTCCTATCTATCCAGGTAAATACGTGGCAGTTATTGTAGAATCAATAGCGCTGGATCATCTATTAAAAATGCAGGGATTTGATGTTGCAAGAGATCTGGCAACACGTCAGATGGAACAGATAAAAGAAAAGCAGAATAGAGCGAGAAAATGATTTACGGATTGTTAGTTGGACATAGAGATATTGGGGAAGGCATTTTAAGAGCTTTAAAATCCATTTCCGGTGGTATCGAGAACTTTTCTTGTATTTCTAACGATGGACTTTCAACAAATGAACTTGTTGAGAAAATAATAGCTTTTTCTGATGACCACAAAGGAGAGGGGCTATTAATATTTGTCGATTTGTATGGCGGCTCATGTTGGAGAGCATCAAAAAAGGCGAAACTCAAGAGTACACATATTATAAGCGGCGCAAATCTTCCGATGCTTCTGTCATTTATAAATAAACGTGAATCATTCTCTTTAGATGACTTGCCCGTTATTATTGAAAATGACGGAAAACGTGGAATTACTCTTGATTAATAATATTTTGTATTGACGATTACCGGAATCTGAAAAATATATGTCTATTATTCTTGCCCGCATAGATGACAGGCTTATTCACGGCCAGGTTACAGAAGGATGGTGTACTAAACTGAAGCCGGAAATAATTCTTGTTGTTTCTGATGAAGTTTCATCTTCTGACTGGTTGTCCGATCTCTGCCTTGCCGCTTTGCCGACTTATTACAAAGGAATTGTTACAAGCACTTCCGAAGCCCCTGAAAAAATAAATGAACTTGACAAGACTCTTCCTACGGCTTACGTTCTCTTTGAATCACCGAAGGATGTATTCACGGTTATTGAAAATGGCGCAAGATTAACTGAGGTTAATGTAGGCGGTATGCATTCAACCAAGGGCAAGCGAGAAATGCTTGATTACATTTTTGTTGATGATAATGATATAAAATATCTGAAATTATTGCAGGATAGGGGAATAGAGCTTGATTTCAGGGATCTACCCGACACTGCAGCTTTTGATGTAATGACTCGATTATGATGGATACATGAAGATGGGATCGTCACACTCTACAAAAATAAAAGTAGGGATTACATCTTTACTTGCCATTTTTATTATGTTTATCGGAATTCTGTGGGTTAAAGAATATAATCCGATGGCAAAAAAGAATATAATCACAATTGCCTTTAATGATGCGAAGGGAATTTCCGGAGGTGATCCTGTGTTTTTGTCCGGCATTAAAGTAGGAGAGGTAAGCAATGTCGATCTTGATAATAATAACAAGGCTTTAGTTGAAATATATGTTACGAAAAATATTCTTTTGCAGTCTGACTGTTTATTTACTGTAAAAGATATTGGACTTATGGGAGACAAAGCCCTCTTTATCAATCCCGGCGCCAGTGCAACCAAACTTGATACTACGAAAATGCATGAAGGAACGGAAGGCTTCGACCTCAGTGATCTTATTACAAATGCCGGCATTGTTTTGCAGAAACTTAACAGGTTAAGCTCAAAAATTGATAATGATCTCGATATAATAAAATTATCACAGTCCTTTGAGCAGACGTTTTATAAAATCCAGCAAGCAGTTGATATATATAAAGAAATTGCAAATAATAACCGTGAACCAATAAAAAAATCCATCGAAAGCATAGGAAAAGCTTCTCAAGAAATGCAGCAGTTTGTTCGAAAGAACGATGAGAATTTTGAAAATGTACTTAAAAGCTTTGAAAAAACCTCTGAGAAAATATCACTTACTCTTGACAGTATTGAAAACATCTCGACAGTTATTGACACATTGTCCACTTATATGAAAGAAAATGAGGGG
>JABHYP010000640.1 GCA_018656855.1 Candidatus Latescibacterota bacterium
GTTTACCGAACTGTGCGCGTTCCTTAACAAACGCAGTCGCTTCTTCGAGGGCAGCTTGTGCAATACCGAGCGCTTGAGCGCCAATTCCAGGACGTGATTTGTTGAGAACTTTCATTGCTACAATGAATCCCAGTCCCTCGCGTCCTATGAGATTATCCTTATGAACCCTGCAGTCCTGAAAAATTAGTTCCCCGGTGGCTGACGCTCTGATTCCCATCTTGTTTTCTTTTTTTCCGAATGTAAAACCTGGAGTATCCTTTTCGACAACAAACATTGAAGCGCCCCGGGGGCCTTTCGACTTGTTTGTGAGAGTAAGGATTGTGTAAATTTCGGCCTCACCGGCATTGGTAATCCACTGCTTGGTTCCGTTTAGCACGTAATAATCACCGTCTTTGACCGCTGTTGTTTCAATTCCCCCGGCATCAGAACCTGCATTCGGTTCCGTAAGGCCGAATGCCGCTAATCTTTTACCTGAAGCAATATCGGGAAGAAAACGCTGTTTCTGTTCATCATTACCGTAAAGGATTATGGCGTATGTTCCCAACACTGTCCCGCCAAGTGCAAGCGCAATACCTGCACACCCCCGTGAAATTTCTTCCATAGCCACCGACATTTCAAGTACACCTCCGCCAAAGCCCCCATACTCTTCCGGAATATAAATACCGAATATTTCCGCCTGTCTCATAACCTCAACGATATCCCATGGAAACGTCCCCTCATCATCATACTTCGCCCTGACAGGCTTTATGTGTTTTTCAGTAATTTCACGGCAGGCATCTCGAATCATCTTCTGATCTTCGCTTAAGAGATAATCCAGCATTGAATCCTCGCTTTCAATCCATCAAAAAAAAAACTTTTATTAAAAACACGCAGCTATATCAGACATTCATTATATATTATAATATCATAAGCACATTCAGTGCCTGGATCTGAATTAAGGAGAGTGGCATGATTACTAAGATTGAAATAAAATAATCCCGGTACTCCTTTAATTGTGAAAATCCTTGTCCAGACCTTATTTGGAATATTTCAAGCTTTTTAAATAATCCGTGTTCTATAATTTGAAATATACTTTATGGAAGTTCTTCTTCTTTCAGCTTTTCCAGACATACCTTTGCAGCATTTTGCTGTGCGTCTTTTTTTGTTTTCCCCTTCCCGATACCGCATATATTATCCCGAAAAGTAACCTCAACGGTAAAAATCTTATCATGGTCAGGACCATCTTCTGTAATTGTCCTGTAAGAAGGATGACCTAGTTTTTTCGACTGCATCAATTCCAGAAGGAAGCTTTTATAATTATCCTGAGTATTATCTAGAATAGCCTCTGATTTGTCAAAAATTGTCCTTCGAACGAATTCCCGCGCCGCTTCAAGGCCTCCATCGAGGAAGATTGAACACACTACTGCCTCATACGCGTCACCGATAATAGATTTTCTGTCACGCCCACCAGCATCTTCTTCTGAACTGCTGAGGAGAATATACCGGTCAATGCCAACATCCTTTGCAGCAATCGCGGTGGAAGTTTTACTGACAAGAGTGCTCTTAAGTTTTGTCAGGTCACCTTCCTGAAAATCCGGATATTCATCAAAAAGCGATTGAGAAATAATCATATTGAGCACAGAATCACCAAGAAACTCAAACCGCTCATTTGATAAACTGACATCACCTTCCATGGTCTGGGAATACGACCTGTGTTTTAAACTCTTGTAAAGAAGGGTTGGATCAGAAAAATGATAACCTAATACCGACTCAATCTCTTCAATGTTGATATGTGGTTTGGATATTTTAAAAAAACGTTTTAACGCTCTAAAAATATTCATATTCTATTTATCCACAAACTTTTTTACAGCCAGTGTGGCATTATGTCCGCCGAATCCGAATGAGTTGGACAATGCAAAATTCACTCTCTTCTCAACTGCTTTATTGGGAGTGCAGTCCAGGTCGCATTCAGGATCGGGATTCTCATAATTAATTGTCGGAGGTATAATATCATTTCTCACTGCCAAAGCAGTCGCAATGAATTCAACCGCACCAGCAGCTCCAAGCAGATGCCCGGTCATTGATTTCGTTGATGAAATTGACAATTTATAGGCATGTTTGTCAAAAAGACGTTTTATAGCATTGGTTTCCCCAACATCTCCTGCGGGTGTGGAAGGACAATGGCAGTTGATATAGTCGACATCCTCCTTTTCCATACCGGAATTCTCTATCGCATACTGCATTGCCCGTGCCGCACTGACACCTTCGGGATGCGGAGCTGTTACATGGTATGCGTCGCCTGTAAACCCCGCTCCCGATATTTCCGCAAAGATATCGGCTCCTCTTTTACGGGCATGTTCAAGTTCTTCAAGGATAATTATCCCTGCACCTTCCCCCATGACAAAGCCGTCCCTGTCGCAGTTAAAAGGTCGTGACGCCTTCTCGGGTTCGTCATTTCGTCGAGAGAGTGCTTTTATATTAATAAAGCCTGCAATACCTGTCGGGGTAATCGAGCCTTCGGTTCCTCCGGTAATCATCATGTCCGCATCTCCCCGAATGATTGTATGATATGCGGAGCCGATTGCATGCGCACCGGATGCGCATGCGGATGTCGTAACATAATTCGGTCCCTTTACACCGAATTTTATTGCAACATGACCGGCGACAATATCAGTTATCATCCCTGGAATGTAAAATGGAGAAATTCGCGACGGGCCTGCTTCAATGTACCTTATCACCTGTTCTTCAAGAATGTTAAGGCCGCCAATACCTGAGCCCAGTATTACGCCTGTCCTGAAAGAGTCCTCGTTCTCGAAAGAAAGCCCACTCTGCTGAACTGCCTCGACCGCTGCATAAAGTGCATACTGGCAGAAGAGATCAACACGACGAAATTCACGTGGATCAAGTAGGGTTTCAGGTTTAAAATTCTTGACTTCACCGGCAAAACGAGTTTTATATTCACTTGCATCAAATTTCGTTATCGTGTCGATTCCGCTTCTTCCCTGAACAAGAGAAGTCCAGAATTCTTCCGTATTATTTCCAACCGGTGATATAACACCCAGGCCTGTGACAACCACTCGTCTCATAATATTCAATATTCCCTATAAAATATCAAACTATGTGAAAGTAATAAAAACAACTTCACACTTCCGCCGTTTCACTATTCGGACACATGCTCTCCGAGATATTTAATTGCATCTGCCACCGAGCGGATATTTTGAGCATCATCATCGGGAATCTCAATATCAAATTCCTCTTCAAAAGCCATGACAAGCTCAACAGTGTCAAGCGAGTCAGCCCCGAGATCATCAATAAACAATGAGTTATTGGTAACTTTGCTTGCGTCAACACCAAGCTGGGTAATAACAAGATTTTTGACTTTTTCTTCAAGATTCATGGTAATTCTCCCTGTAAACTTTTGTTTAAACAATTTATAGTTTATGTACTAACATTATTATACTTAACATTTCACATTACCATTCCTCCATCCACACATAGTCCCTGACCGGTTATATATGATGCATCATCTGAAGCGAGAAACACAGCGGAGCTTGATACATCCTCGGCTGTTCCGGGTTTATTCAGCGGAATCACAGATAAAAATGCTTCTTTTGCTTCTTCAGACAAATGTTCTGTCATGTCTGTCTGAATATAACCGGGTGCAACAGCATTGACAGTGATAGAACGCGAAGCAAATTCTTTTGCCATGGTTTTGGTAAGACCAATAAGTCCTGCCTTCGATGCTGAATAATTTGCCTGTCCGGCATTTCCGGTTATTCCAACAACCGAAGCGATGTTTATTATGTGTCCGTAACGCTGCTTCATCATTCCACGAATAACAGCACGTGAAACATTAAAGGCGCCTGTTAGATTTACCGCAATGACAGCATCCCAGTCTTCTTTTTTCATCCTGATCATGAGGTTGTCACGTGTTATTCCGGCATTGTTGACCAGGATATCAACGCGGCCGAAATCATTCATAATATTTTGTACCGCATCATTAACACTTTTCTCATCGGACACATTCATGGCATAAGCCCTGACAGTATTTCCGCTCTGTGAAAGCTCCATGGCTGCTGCCTGAGCCCCTTCTGGATTCACATCACACAATGCAACTTTTGCACCTTCCTCAAGAAAACGCACTGCAATTGACTTGCCGATTCCCTGCGCTCCACCGGTTATCAGAGCGATTTTGTCTTCAAGCTTTTTCATTCACAATCTCCATTATCTCCGAAGCATCTGATACTGACAGGACATTAAGTGTACTGTCAATCCTTTTAACAAGTCCCGCTAAAACATTCCCGGGCCCCAACTCAAAAGCTTTGCTGACACCGTCCTTTACCATTTTTTCAATAGTTTCGATCCATCTTACTGAAGAAGTAAGCTGAAGCAGCATAACTTCACGAATCGAATCGGCGTCTGTAACCGGTGATGCAGTAACATTTGTATAAACAGGAA
>JABHYP010000063.1 GCA_018656855.1 Candidatus Latescibacterota bacterium
CTCTCCGATGATCCGCTTGAATCCAGAGAGTATTTCAGCCTCACGTGAACCGCCGTTACCGGCCTGCGCACGTTTGTCATACTCTTCGGCGGTTAGTTCGGACAGCGTCAGGACTGTGCCGTCGGAGAGGAGAACGGTGCTCTCTATGACATGATCGCGCATGATGCCGTAGACGATGCTCTTAGTGCCCGATGCATTATTACCTATCATACCGCCGATTGTCGCACGGCTGCTTGTTGCGGGATCGGGGGCGAACAGAAGGCCGTGTTTGGCGAGTTCGGCATTGAGCTCGTCCAAAATAACACCGGCCTGGACACGAACCCACCCTTCATCGACATTCAGCTCGAGTATCTTGTTCATGAACTTGGTGAAGTTAATAATCATGGAAGAGCCCACCGCCTGGCCGCCGAGGCTCGTACCGCCACCGCGTGGTAAAATGCTAATCCCGTATTTGGCGGCGATTTGCACCGCTTCACGGATATCATCGTTGTCGCAGGGTACGACAACAGCCCTGGGCATAATCTGGTAGTTGCTCGCATCGGTTGCATAGATACCGAGGACTGCCTCTTTGACTATGACCTCTCCTTTAATATTTTGTCGGAGATCATGTTCGAATTCTTTCATGTTGATGACGTCCATTGTTCTATCTCCACGTGTTACTGTGCAATGTATTAAATTATTATTATGTACTTAAAAAGATACAAGACTTACTAAAGATACAAGTTACATGCTTTTTACAGTTCATGTCATTATTTTTCTCAGTGCGGCAAGAAGAATGTTGACATGGTTTTCCGTGCAACTGGTTCCCAAGAGCCCTATACGCCAGACTTTTCCGGCGAAAGCTCCAAGTCTCGCTCCGATTTCGATATTATAATCGTCGAGCAGTTTCTTGCGGGTAGACGCGTCGTCCACTCCTTCCGGAATTTTCACCGCATTGAGCATGGGCAACCGGTATTCGGGCGCAACGAGGAATTCAAAACCGAGACCCTCGATACCGTCACGGATCATCGTTCCCGTTTCCTCGTCCATTTATTACATTACCCGTTTCTGGGACCTGCTTTATCGGAACAATTTAGATTCATGCATCCTCCTATGTGAATTAATTCAAAATTCAAAATTTTTATAAAGCCACAAAAAGGCGCAAAAATTAAGATAAAAGAAAATTTAAATTCAATGTAGGGGCAAACCTATGTGTTTGCCCGAATATTCAAAATTTTATCCGTACAATATATTTCAAAACCAGATTGAATTCAAGGATGTTTTTGCGGATTAGACAGGCATGTGAATTGAAAGACAAACCATAATTGATGTTGTAATGATTCAAATCTCTGATTATATTTTACGTGAAAGATAAAACATTAAAGGAATTACGTAACTATTTGCATAATGGATAGTATAAAGAAAATAGCGGTAAATAAAAAAGCCCGGCACGAATATTTTATTTTTTCGGCGTACGAGGCGGGAATAGCGCTCCAGGGAACCGAGGTTAAATCCATCAGGGAAAGCCGCCTTAATTTCCTGGACAGTTACGCCCGTATAATAAATGGCGAACTCTGGCTTCTCGGTATGCATGTCAGCCCGTATGAGAAGGGAAATATCCATAACCACGATCCTCTCAGGCCAAGAAAGCTGCTCATGCATGCCCGTGAAATCAACCGCCTTAAAAAAAGCTCCGAGGAAAAAGGGTTGACAATCAAACCTTTATCCATCTACTTGAAAAACGGGAAGATTAAGGTAGAGCTCGGCTTGGCAAAAGGAAAACGCTTGTATGACAAACGTCAGGATGCTGCCACCCGTGATGCCAAGCGAGAAATGGACAGGGCACAAAAATCCTCAGCAAGCGGCCGTTAGGAAACGGGTATCTAACAGTATCATATTTTTTCAAGGGATAATGGCCAGCCGGCTGCGAAAGGGTAATTGTTTAATGGTAAGATTCACAGGAATTTCCACGCGTATACTGCTCCTGCTTTTTATTGCCATGACAGGCATGTTACTCTGCTCGGCCACATTTGCCTCTTCCGAAAAATATGATACGTTCGACATCACTTACTTCGATTCTGTGCCATACATTTCACTTGTTGAACTTGCCGAAACTTACAACGTTAAAATAACTTATGATCCGCTTTTACTCAGCATGACCGTCCGGAAAGGCGGCTCAAAACTTACCCTTTCAAACCTTTCCCGAATAGCCGTATTTGACGGTTCCGAAAAAAACATTATCCTTCCGGCACGTCTGTTACACGGAGCAATGTATGCCCCTATACCCACTTTTCTGCCTCTTTTTGACGAACTTATTACTGCATCGCTTATGTGGGATGAAAAAAAACGGGCAGTCAGGGTTTCCGGTTCCATAACAAACATTGAAAAAGTATCCTATACTCACTTTTCTAACGGTACGCTAATTAATATCTCACTTTCCGAACCTCTGAAATACACAATAGAACTCAGTGATAGTAAATGGCTCACAGTAAATTTTCTCGAAGGAAGTTTCAATCCCGATACGCTCTTTTCAGAATCACCATCGCCGCTCATACTCGATAAGCGCTGTTTTCAGCACGGTGAGGGAGCCCAGGTATCCTTTCTCATTTCCACCGAAGTGGAGGATTACAGCATTCCACCTCCGATATCCCCTCGTGAAATGCTGATATCACTTCATAACAAGAGAGCTTCTATTTCAGAAGCACCTGCTGTGCCACCACTTGATATTCTTCCTGGTGAGAACCGGGCTGACGATAAGGTCTGGCGGATAGATACCGTTATTATCGATCCCGGTCACGGCGGCAAGGACCCCGGCGCAATCGGCCAGAAAAAAACACAAGAAAAGGATATTGTTCTGAAGGTTGCTCTTGAGTTGAAAAAAATCATTGATAAAAGGGGCGAAATCAAAGGGGTGCTGACACGTAACGGGGATAAGTTTGTATCCCTTAAAGAACGCGCCCGAATTGCTTCGAGGGAAAATGGAAAACTGTTTATCAGCATACATGCAAATGCCAACAAAAACAAGCAAGTAAGAGGTGTGGAAATTTATTTTCTTTCCGTGGCAAAAACCGAACATGCCAAGAATGTTGCTAACAGAGAAAATGCATCTGTCCGGTTTGAGGAAAATTCTGAAGAATATGTTGGGCTGTTCAATGATTCCAACATCCAAAAAGATATAATGGACATCATGAATGGTATTGTTTCCAGCGTATTTCTAACCGAAAGCCAGGATATGTGTAATATCCTTCTTGAGAAAGCATGTGCGGAAACCCGTTTTCAAAAACGGGGGGTCAGGCAGGCAGGATTTTATGTAATGCTCGGCACACAGGCGCTCATGCCAAGTGTTCTTGCTGAAATCGGATATATTTCTAATGCACGCGAAGAAAAACAGCTCAAACGCGCCAGTTACCAGAAACGTATAGCGCAATCAATTTATGATTCAATTATTCTGTTCAAACAACGACACGAGCGCGGACTCTTTTCCGAAGGTGAGTAAGTGAAAAAACAATGTAAAATCTGTGGTAATACGGGTGTAATTTTCGACAGAAATACAAATACCGGACCGCATGGCGACCTGAGAGTGTGCGACTGTATTGAAAAGAAATGCACTTGCGGCGCTTTCCCTCCATACCAGGTATTCGATGAGAAAGGAAATCACTCGTGGTGTGTCTGCCGCAGTCCCAGGATGAAACTTGTGACAGCAAAAAAAGCGTTCAGAGAATCACAGATACCCCGAAAGTACATGTGGAAGTTCATCGAAGACTTTGAGATCGTATCCGATAAAGCCAATAAAGTTATCGGCCCGATCGCCACAATTAAGGACATGTCTCCCAACAAGAAATTGAAAAAAGGTGTATACCTGTGGGGACCCGCCGGAAGCGGCAAAACGCTCCTTGCCTGTATCTTTCTCCAGGAATTTATGCTCAAGTATGCCATGAGCGGAAAGTTCATCGACCTTTCACGACAGTTCTTTCAGCGGCTCAAAAGGTCTTATGACAACACTGATCAATCTTACGGCACTTCCGGACAGATACTTGAAGAACTTATAAAAATGCCTTTTATAGTTATCGATGATTTCGGTGTGCAGCGAAACACCGATTGGGAATCAGAGATGCTTTATAATCTTATCGATTCACGGTATTCGGATGAGCGCATTACCATTATCACTTCCAATTCAAATATCACCGAATATAAAAAGATTGCAAAAGGAAGAGTTTACTCGCGTATTCTTGAAATGTGCAGAATTATTCATGTCGACCTGCCGGATTACCGTGAGTCCATGTCTCAATATATCTAAAAATAGTTTCTGGTTTCTAGTTTCTAGTTCTAAAGTATTATTTACAACACCTATATTATTCTTTTGTTTCCGCGGCTTTTGTGAAATCTGAGCAATACTGTAGGGGTATGATTTATCAAACCCTAAGTATAAAGAATTATTATTTTCAACATTTCGCTTAGGAATGAAAAATGAAAAAACAAATGATTTTACCCTTCATGTTTCTTCTAATTGCTGCGCTTGCCTTTATGCCCACAATCATCGAGGCTCAGTTTGAAGATATTTTTGAAAGTGCGGGTGAAGATTTCAAGAAAATGAAAAGGGACGCGGATGATGAATTTGCCCAGATGAGGGAAGCTGTGGACGAAGAATTCGGAGAAATCCTGGACAAGGCATGGAAAGAACTTGAGTTATCGGTTGGAATGGTTAGGGATACAACGCCGAAACCCGACACCCTTCCGGTCGCAAGACCCGCGGAAACACCCGTGAAAGTCCCTCCGCCGGACAAGGAAGAAGAAAAAAAACCTGTCCCTAAACCGCGAGTTGAGGAAAAAAAGGTGGAGTTGAAGAAACCTGAAGGTGAACCTCTGTCGTTCAGCTTCTTCGAGACACCGATTCAATTAAACTTTGACAGTCAAATAAAAGTCTCCCTCGGAGGCAAAATTTCCGAAAGCGCCATTAGCTCGTATTGGAAAAAGATGAGTACCGTTAATTATAACTCTTTTCTTTTGCAGTTCCCCCAGGTTATTCGTGAACTTGGTTTGAATGACTGGGGATACTGTCTCCTTCTGGACAAAACCTCGGAAGCCCTTTACGGAGCTTCGGCCGTCGAACGTCCGTTATTTTTATGGTTCATGCTAACAAAATCCGGATATGACGCTCGTATCGGCTTTAACCAGAACCAGGCTTTTCTTCTTCTTCCATCGGTGAACACCATTTACAGCTGTCCGTTCTATGAGCTTGATAACAGAAAATACTACATCATGTATCTGGGAACATCGAAAAGACAGGTTAAGTCATTATATACCTACGAAGGAAGCTACAAGGATGCCGGCAAGCCGATAGATTTCAATATATATCAGATTCTTGACATCAGCAAAAATATTGAGCCCAAAAAATACACTTTTATTTATTCTAACATTAAGTATGATATCCCGATAGATGTAAACAGAAATGTAATCAAGTTTTACGAGGATTATCCATCAACAAATCTCGATGTGTATTTCAAAGCCTCAATTTCACCGGACTCCGGTGAATCAATGATTAAAGAACTGAAGCCCATTATACAGGACAAACCGGAAGGCGAGGCAATTAATATCCTTCTGAGGTTTGTGCAAAACGCCTTCCCCTATAAAACCGACGATGAGCAGTTCGGAAGAGAAAAATATTTTTTTCCCGAGGAAACGCTGTTTTACCCGTTTTCGGATTGCGAGGATAGATCAATCCTGTTTGCTTATCTTGTCACCAACCTGTTAGGGCTGGATGTTGTGGGACTTGAATTCCCCGGCCACGCCGCAACAGCGGTCAGGTTTAACTCGGATGTCAGTGGCGACTTTATAGACTACAGAAACGAAAAGTACATTATATGCGACCCAACCTATGTAAACGCAAATTACGGTGAATGCATGCCTCAATTCAAAACCGTTGTTCCAAAAATAGTCCGGATCAGGACGGATTAGAGATTGAACGCGTCAAGACATAGGGAAGATAAATGCATTCCGCAAGAAGGCTAAAAAGGGATAAGGAAAAAGTCGATTAATAACCTGGAATTTGAAACCTGGAATTTATCTTTGGAGCAATAATGCCAAACCGAAAAGATGCCCGCAGTTCTCACGAAGTTCGAAATATCACACTTACCCGCAATTACCTTACACATGCCGAAGGCTCCTGCCTTGTGGAACTGGGTATGACAAAGATTATTACATCCGCGAGTGTAACGGACAAAGCGCCAAAGTGGCTTTCCGGCAGTTCCCGCGGGTGGGTGACAGCCGAGTACGGAATGCTTCCGCGCGCCACACAAACCCGTAACAGGCGCCCTGTGACTGCACTTAAGCAGAGCGGCCGCAGTATGGAAATCCAGCGGCTTATCGGACGGGCTCTAAGGGCTGTCACCAGACTTGACATACTCGGCGAACGGACAATTACAGTGGATTGCGATGTGATAGACGCCGACGGCGGCACGAGGGTTGCTGCTATTATCGGGGCGGCGGTCTCGCTTTATGATGTCGGCACACGACTTGTTGAAGAAGGGATCACCGAGCAGCACATTATGAGAGAACTCGTTGCAGCGATCAGCGTGGGAGTGCTGGAAGAGAATGTGCTTGTAGACCTTTGCTACGAAGAAGATTCAACCGCTGATGTGGATATGAATATCGTCATGACAGAATCCGGCAATCTTGTTGAAATACAGGGAACAGCAGAACGAAATACCTTTAACCGCACAATGCTTTCAGCCATGCTCGATTCTGCAGAATCTGCTATACAGAAAATAATCGCAGTTCAGAAAGAAAATCTCGGTCTCAAATGAAACTGGTCATAGCAACTTCCAACACAGGCAAAATAGCTGAATTCAAGGCTTATCTCCGGGACAGCAGTCTTGAACTTTACTCTTTAGCCGATTTTCCGGATATGCCGGAAATTATCGAAAACGGCACGACTTTTATGGAAAATGCGCTTATAAAAGCACGCACAGTGATGTCCTGTACGGGAACTGCCGCTCTCGCCGACGACAGCGGACTCGAGGCGGATGCTCTTGACGGCCGTCCCGGAGTCATGTCCGCACGGTTCGCGCCTACAACCAATGCCCGCAATGCAAAGCTTCTCGAACTGATGAAAGATGTTGCGGATGAGAAACGGACAGCACGTTTTGTTTGCTCTCTTGCGTTTGTCCGCCCTGATGGATTCGAATGGACAACTACGGGGATATGCGAAGGGCGCATCACGAGAGAGCCTTCAGGAAACAAAGGATTTGGATACGATCCGGTTTTTTACTACGATCCTATGAACGCTACTTTTGCGGACATTGCACAGGAAGTGAAAAACAAAATAAGCCACCGGGGACAAGCGCTGAAGGAATTTAAGGAAGCAATAAAAAAGTGCAGAATCACAGAAAACAGCAAGCGCTAAGTATTATTTATTAGTATTATTACAAAAATACTATTGTATTTTCATTATTTTTTTGTATTTTAAGGTAGATTTTTTATGGTTAAAAAGAACAATATTTTGGTAAACTCTTAATTCACAATTAAATATAACTGATCATGAAATTTCCCGGCGGCTACAAATTCAAGAATTTTGAAGGTATGGCGGAACCAATTCTGCGTGAACTGCCTGTGCCCGAAACTGTTTTTATCCCTCTGAACGAAAAGGGGTTGATTAATCAAACCCCTACATTTACACCTTCGATAGAAAAAGGCGACACAGTCCGAGCGGGCGAAAGACTGCTCCAATCTGACAGCGAACCTTTAATCAGCATTGCATCCCCTGTTAACGGAACCGTAACCGGATGTGATGAGGACGGTATAACCATAAGCTCCGATGGAACGGAGGGTTTTGAACCGGTCGAGGGACATACCCGCGCACCCTGGCACCTCGGCAGGGAAGATGCTTTCAACCTGTCCTGCTCATCGGGCTGTATCCTGCTGTTTAACGATAGTTTTTCATCTCTCAGTGATTTGGACAGGGTAAAACACATAATTATAAATGCAGTGCACAATTCCCCGCTGAACCAATCCTGGAGCCCCGGTATAACAGGCGATCCGAACATTTTTTATGACGGCATCAGAACCCTGAAGGTACTGTTCCCCGAATCAGAGATAATAATTGCAGTAAACAAAAGAAACATGAAATTCTTCAACACCCCGGAAATAAAAGAACATGCTTCAGCAGTAATCCTGTCCGGCCGTTACCCGCAGGAACATCCGGAACTTCTGTCGAGGGATACTGTACATAAACGGCTTGTTTCTCCCGAGGGTGTTTACGACAGTTCAATCCTTTTGATACAGTTTTTAGATGTCATCCGTATTGCGGAAACAATGACCCGCGGACGGCCTTTTATAGACCGTATTCTGATGATTGCCGGGCCCGGCGTCTCCCGACCCGGGTGGTACCGTGTCCGCATCGGCACACCTTTTGAGGCAATCAGGCATCATCTTTTAAAGTCGGATGATTATGGCCCCTGGCGTATCGTCCGTGGAGGTATTCTCACCGGCGAGAGCGTCGTATCACCTGATGCATCTGTTCAGCCGGCTGATACGGAGATTTCAGTTATACGCGAATACGCGGTCAGGGATTTATACCGGTTTATAAACCCCGGATTCACATACGACAGTTATTCAAGAACAACAGCTGCCGAATACATCCCGCTTCTTCCCAAACAGCTTGATTCCAATGTTCATGGCGGTGTTCGGCCGTGCGTGCAGTGCAATTACTGTGACGAGGTATGCCCTGTTGGTATTTACCCGCACCTGATCCGGAAATATGTAGTGGCTGACAGGGCGGATGAAAGCTTCCGTTTCAGGCCTTACGACTGTATAGAATGCGGCCTATGCGATTATGTATGCCCCTCGAAGATAGATATAGCTTCAGATGTTGTGAAGGCGAAAGAGGAATACCACACCCGGAGGAGAGAGATTGAAATTTCTGATTGACCGTTTCAGAGAAATAGTTGAATCCCTCGACAAAAGATTCGAGAAATCCAGGTTTCTTCCGGCGTGGGAAACGATGTCCACTTTCTTTTTCTCGACAGGGAATGTCAATCCGCTTTCCGGGCCGCATATAAG
>JABHYP010000641.1 GCA_018656855.1 Candidatus Latescibacterota bacterium
GAAAAATATTAATATAAAAATGAAGTTAGAAAACGGGGCAGGTTTCCTGCGATTAACTGGACTTCGAGCAACCGGCATCGTGCCGTCAAGTTCAATGCCCATGTCCTCTGCTATTATTGAGGCAACAGCGAGCGCCCCCTGTCTGATACCTGTATCATAATCGTTGTTTCTCAAATGCGGGACTATATACTTGTCGCGTATCTGTCCTGCGGCGGCGTCAGTAATAACGTGCTCAAGGCCATACCCGACTTCTATGCGCAGCCGTCTTTCCTCAACAGCTACCAGGATAAGGATACCGTCATCGCGTTCCTTTGAGCCGATGCCCCACTCCTTCATGAGTTCCACTGCGTAAGTACTCTCATCAATTCCACCCATGTCTTTGACTGTGACGACTACCACCTCTGCGCCGGATTTGCTCGCCAGTCCCCGCAGAACGCCTTCAAGCTGCTCTCTCGTTCCGCTTTTCATTACTCCGGCGAAATCGTTTACATGCCCGGCCGGTTTCGGGTATTGTGCGGCTTCGCTTCCGAGAATTCCATAAAATACCGCCACAACGGCAATAAGCACTGTAAGTGTCGCTTTTTTTAACATAAAAAATTTCCTTTCGGGAAGATCGCTTCAATCTCTGAATATAACACCTTAAGCTTCATTCCGAAAATAGATTCTAAATTTTGAATAGTCCGTTGTCCGTTGTCGGATTTCAGAATTGAGCATTGAGAATTCATTATACTTTAACTTATAATATTAAAAGCTGAAAATCATTATTACTGAGAAAATCAATTTCTTATGAGATTTTATAATAATGTCCCTGTTCATTTTAAAAGAGCATTTTTGAATGGAATAATAAAAATTACTGAATAGATTCTTCACAGTCAAGGAGATTGACCTGTTATCATTAGTAGATATTATTAGGTGACTTCTGTAAATTTCACCGGCAGTGTAAAATGAGAGATGGGAATTTATTACATAGAAGAATATCTAATTTCTTGGATAAACAGAAATATTTTCACATTTAGTGTGTTTTATCATCATGACTTTATCACAAGGCTTTTAAAAACTGTACTTTATTTTGGTATATGCCATATCATTATTATCATACTGACCAAACCGGCCTTCATCACCGACAAAAATATTAGCGCCCAGCAATAATTCAAATCCATCGGCCAAATCATAAGTTATTTTGGGACGAATCAGCGCGTCGGAATTGTTCAAGCCTATGTATGAAAATAGTTCCAGCCGCAGCGTTTTCCCCAGAAAGTCTTTACTCGCCAGAACGGTCATTGTGTTCTCAAATTCATCATTATTTATGTGTTCATCATAATCCAGAATTGTCTGCTGAATAAATTGGGAGCTTAACCGAATATCCCACAACGTGTAATCCACTCCGATTAAATAATGTAGATAATTTTTCTTTACCGTGCCATCTGTGAGTGTTGGGTCTTCGGAATTGAAATATTTGCCGTTATAATAAGCGCCTTCGCCACGCAATACAAAACCGCCTATTGTGGAGCTGAAACTGCCACCAAGTAATCCCAAACGATGATGTTGGGGAGTCACGGTTAGTCCAGTTAGTTGAAACGTTTGTGGATTTATCGTTTTTGTGATGTGCATGGTCGGGTCATCATCCCACATATAACCGCCCATGATTTCAAAATCGATGGCAGATGTAAGTGCAGAAAATTTTGCAAATATCTCGCTGTTTTCTAGCTTTGCCTCGACATCTTTTTGGCTGTAATCGAATATTGGCAAGACAGGAAAGTCCATTTGCGGCAACCAAATAGAACTTTCATCCGGCATTCTGGTACCAGTAAAATTTGGCGCCCAGACAAATTCAAAAGTGTTATCTCCGAGATAATAATCCGCCTTTAAAGAAGTTATCCCCATACGAATTTCATCAAAATCCCGCAGCAAAAATTCACTCAAATCTTTGGGAGAAACAATGTCGGTGATAAACACGCCATCAGCCTTTCCCCAAATAATCTGTTGCTTTCCGATGCGCAAATCAACCGTATTAAAATAGATGTCCATGTAGGCTTCACGCAATCCGATTTCCATTTCCTGGTTCGGATACTGGTAAATATACGGATTTGCTTTGAAAGCCACCTTATCTTTACTCTGTTCGATGTTCAAATTAAGTGTATTTTGAATAATGGTATATTCATTGTTTCCTGTTAGTAACATCCCTGTATAATTGCGGGCGTAACCCGACCAATTCAGTGATTGGGCATTCGCCCCGTTTATAAAAATAAACAGGGCAAATACAACACATGAAATTTCAAAATATAACTTTCTTATTATAAACCTCTTTTCATTATTCGTTCAGTAAACTTGTTCGCGGGAATGCCTGTATCCAGTTTAACATTAGCGAGTTCCATTTTTGTAGTATGGTCTTTCTGAACATTGTGCATTTCACTTGAGAGTACTGTCCAATAATTATTAATTTTTTCATACTTTTTAACTGTCAAAGTTTTTAGCAGTTCTTCGTCTTCATCGTAAAACTCTTTTTTCAGTCCGATCCACTTGTCTTTGATGATCCAGCTTACTGTTCGGGAATACATGTAATCTTCATCTTTGGAAACACTTTCCACAACGTAGCATTCTTCCCCATTGACAGTTTCTTCACGCACTATTTTATGCGTGTCATCCGTGGGATGACGGTCACCCAAATCATCATAAGTAAAATCCGATCCCATAAAATAATCACTATTGCTGTCGCTGGAAATACGTTTCACTTTTTTCAGAGCGGGCAAATAAATCCATTGGTCATCGCCTTTGCCAGCTTCACCGTAGCTCCAATTCATGAAAGAAGTATTGCGCACATCAGCAGGCGAAACAAAAAACATGATCTTTTTTTCCATTTTATCAAAATCTTTGATGAATTGCTTGATCTTACGCACTCGTTGATCGCCTCGGGAATTAATTAACGACATGGTCAGGTCGCCCTCCATGTCATTACCAGTTTCCCGATTGTAAACATTTTCGATAATCTGCAAGCCAGTTATTTTTGTTTGAGAAAATATTAAAGTTGGTACAGCAATTAATATTGCCGTTAAAACGAGTTGAATTTTTTTGATAGTCATTTTAGACCTCCATAAAATTAATAACATTTGACATGACGACTGGGATTTGCATGTTAAAAATATCATTTTTAAATATTCATTTCATCTTGTTAATCCTGTTTTTAATAATTTGCGATATTGGCTTGTTATTTAGATTTACTTCTTATTAAAATAAATATTCGATACAAACAACAGCAGATACATAATCGTTACCGTTCCCAGAAAACTGGTGAACATATTCAAAGAGACCAACGCTCCCAATGCTCTATTTGGCGGGAATACTGAAAACAGCAGCACTAAAAATCCTGCAATAACCACAACCGCATTAAAAACAATTGCCCTGCCAGAATGCTGCATAGTGTATTGGCTGGTTAAAGTTTTATCGCCGGTTTCAGCCGCGTATATTTTATATCGCTCCAGAAAATGAACAGCATAATCAATTCCAATGCCGATGGCAATGCTGGAAAGCAGTGCTGTGGTTGTGCTTAAAGGAATATTCAACAATCCCATCACGCCAAAACTGATAATAGACGTAATAATAATTGGTACTGAACCAATTAGCCCCGCTATAAAGTTTTTAAACATTAAGGAAAGAAGAATAATAATTATTATCAGCGATAGCAGCAAACTGGCAATTTGACCCTTTAAAATCAGATCAGTAAATACAAGCCCTTTATAACCGGATCCCGCATATTTGAGTTCAACATTTTTTTCATTGAGTTCAGGAATATGCTTTTCAATTACCGCAATGACACTGTTGATTGCTTTAGAATTATCGCTTTTTAATTGAAATGTCAGGTTGGCTTTTTTATAATCATAATTCACTACCTTCCACAAATTTTCAGGATCGCCAGACATTTCGTAGAGCAGTAAATACTGGGCGACAAGGTCTTGCGATTCGGGGATGATATTATACTTTTCGCTGTCAGCGTGCATTACTTTATTCATCCGTTTTAGATAATCGGTCAACGCGAATGAATTACCGACAACTTCCAATGTTCTCTCAACATCTTCCTGCATTATATCAATTGCTTCAAGTATGTCGGGATTTTTGAAAGCATCATCATTTTCTGAATCAAGAATTACGTTCAACGTAGATGTCCCGCCAAAATGCTCATTTATGAATTTATCGGTGAGCACAATATCGCTGTCTTTTTCAAACTTTTCCAAAAAGCTGGAGTTGATCCAAACCTTTCCAATTCCGGTAATCGAAAGAACAATAACAATAGCGGTTAAAATAATTGTTACATATTTATATTTTACAACTTTAGCCGAAAATGTTGAAGCAAAATTATCTTTATTTTCATTTGTACTTTTATTCTGCTTTTTCCATTTAGGCAAGCCAAAGACCATCACTCCTGCTGGAATCAGTACCAGTGAAAACACCATTGCCATCATCACGCCAAAAGCAGTGAATAACCCAAAGTATTTAATGGGATAAACTTGTGAAGTCAGCAACGAAACAAAACCTACCGCCGTGGTAACAGAGGTCATAACCACCGGTTTCCACATCCCTTGAATCATATCCAGCATGGCTTCTTTTTTGGTGGTATTGGGATTTTTGGTCATAAATTGATGAAGATGACTGTAAAGATGAATTCCATCTGCCACACCAATGGCAATGAGCATTACCGGGATCATGGTTGAAACCGCATATATAGGAATACCAAACGCCGCCATTAATCCAAACGTCCAGACTGTACTGAACAAAACAACCAATAGTGTAAAGAACGTACTTTTGAAACTTCGCAAAACAATTAGCAGAACCAGAATAATGACAAAAACAACAATGGGAACCATACGTTTCATATCAGCGGGTCCCAACAGCGCCATCGTTCCTTCCACTATTGGACGACCGGCCACGTAAATTTTTTCAGGACCTTCAAAGGATTTTCCCACCTCCAAAATCTGCTGGTAAAACGCCTGAGAAAAAACATCATCTTCAATTTCAGCGATAATGACTGTTACAGTTTCATCAGTTGATACCAAACGCCCGAAAATCATTTCGTTATTACGAACATTAGAACGGAGCTTCCCCAATTCTTCATCAGTTTTGGGCGTACGCTTAAAAAACGGTTTTACGTCCATACCATCTTCAGTGCCGATGATATTATCAGCCGTGTAAAGAGAAGTAACATCATCCTTGTTTATTTCCTTCATCTTTTGCAGCGCTTTAGTCAAATCTGTTACTTTTTGAATTGTTCCAGAATTGTAAATCCCATGTTGATTTTCAATAGCGATAATAATCCCGTCTTTAATATTGAACCACTCTTCCGCCTGGTTGCTGTACACAAAAGCAGGGTGATGCTGGGGCATATACTCATCCAGATCGGTTTCCATGCGGGAATTTGATTTCATTATCAAAAAAAAGCAAATTGAACTAATTAAAATCAATATCAGAATCAACCAGGGGAATTTTAATAATTTGTTCAATAATCTTTCCATATTTATTGTCCTTTCAAATAAAAGTTAGTACTCACTATAGTTAATATCAACTAACTTTTTGAAATAAAAAAATAATTACTTCATTTCAGTGATAATACACCACAATTACACCACTATGACTTCTTTAATCGAATTCCACAACTCCGCACCCTCTTGCTCCAGATCAAAAGAATATTTTGACAGTCGCCATTTAGCCACAATAAGCCGCAACGCTCCTATGATTATTATTGAAAGCTGCTTTTCAGGAATATCGCTTCTAATTTCATTATTTTGTTGCCCTTTTTCAATAATCTTTATAATCATATTTTGATTCAACTGCATAATTAAATTAACCCGTTCAGCTAATCGTTTATCATTCTGAAAAATTTCTTCCGAAAATATAACAGCCGCTAATGCAGGATTTGCAGCAAAACGCTTAAAATGTGTTGTAAAAATTTTTTCCAGTTGCTGAACAACAGATTTATCAACTGACTGAATTTGTTTGAAAGCAGTTTTAGTGTTAGTTTTAAAATCCGACAAAATCCCCAGCAAAATATCCATTTTACTATCAAAATGACGGTAAATCGCTGGTTCCGAAATTCCCATATTTTTCGAGATATTTTTTATTGTCAATTGCTGTATTCCTTTTTCAGCAATTAGTTTGATTGATATGTTTATTATCTCTTTTTGTCTCTCTGTAAAAGTAGCCATTATACCTGCTTCTTGAGGTTAGTTAATATTCACTAACTAATATAATAAAAAAATACTCTTTGTCAAACCTTTTTTTAGATTGAGTTATTTGTTTAGGTAAAAGTGGAGAAGCTCGTCAACACCTAACTTATTATTATACACGGTTTGTCCTTTACAATAAGATAATATACAATGACGCATCTTTGTTGTCATAAACTTTTGTTTATTTTATAAATTGTGTATAAATTATACCCATTAACCAAAGTAAGAAGTACGAAAAATTATGTGCCGGAAGGTGGTAACGAACACACATTTTATTACATTTTCCTTTCAGTAAAAAAACTTATACAAATCTTTTGACACACAACTTTTAACGATGTATATTCAATTGTGCCACGCTCTTTTTACCCGTTTTTTTAATCCGCTTATTTCTATATGATACATTAAGTCACGAGGAGAATCACATGGTCAGGCGCATAACAGTTAGTACAAGGCCAGATTTTATTGACAGCTATGGAGAAGGAGTATTGAAAGATATACACGACCTCGGTGTAAATGGTGTCACCGGCGTCTGTGTCAGCAATGTTTACCTCTTCGAAGGCGATATTTCTGATAATGATATTCGCCGTATAGCCGATGAACTTCTTTCCGATTTTGTTACACAGGAGTACCATCTCGATACTATCCCGGAAGACGAGGGGCATGTTGTTGAGGTTGCTTATAATCACGGCGTCATGGATCCGGTCGAGGGATCAATTTACAAGGCGCTCAAGGATATGGACATCAACTCGGTGACAGCGGCGAAAACAATGAAACGGTATGTCATTTCCGGAAAGGCAATCCCGGCC
>JABHYP010000064.1 GCA_018656855.1 Candidatus Latescibacterota bacterium
AGTCGCCAGTCAATGAAATATTTCTTTCCCTTGTGTGTTACGGTTGGTAATGCATTCATTCTTTATCACGCTCCGTGTTTTGTCTGAAGGGCACGGAGCGGGTAAATATCAATCCATGCCCAGTTGCATCTTCAGATAAGCTGGAATCGAATCTCCGTTTTCCCAAAAAAGTTCAGACGTCTGAACTTTTATTAATTTGTGTCGGAGGCGAAAGATTTAAAAAGGGGTTTGCGATGAGCAAAACGAAGTGGACCCCTTTTAAATTTTTCGCCGGATAAGGCAAAAAATTCAGGAGTTGTTTAAAACTCCTGAATGGCTCTTTTCAAAACATATCTTGGGACGCTAACCATAATTTCTACATATCGGATGTCAGATTCCGTATGCTCGAAAGCATCGCTTCTTAATGTGTTGAAAATCATCTTATTCACCTCCATCAAACCTTTTCACCTTTGTGAAAGGGTTGATGAGGTGAGGGCCTGGTCAGGGCACGTCAAGCGGACCCCTCGATAAATCTTTAGGCCGTAAGGCCGACCCCGAGAGGGGGAAAGATTTACGATAAGGGGTCTGCGTGTGCCCGATCGCCTCAGAACTTCAAGAAAAAAGAAAAAAAGAGGAGGGCACCAGTGGGAGTGTTTCTATGCTCAACCCGACGTAGCTCCAAACCTTTTTCATCAAATGGCAGTGGTAACTCAGCTTTATATATTTCCTGCGGCTTTTACTAAGGAATGATCAATAATCTTGAGAATGTGATCGGAGAAAGTGAACGCCCAAAATTCAAATCCGATGGGGAAAGACGAATCGCATATTTCTTGGAAGACAATTCAATCAGATACCAATATGAATCAGGGGTATTGATCAACTCGGACAACAAGCCGCGTATCTGGTATCCCGATTTTCATCTTCCTGAATTTGGGACCTATCTTGAATATTATGGATTAGCAGGGAAACAGGATTATGACAAAGGAATCAAAACAAAAGAAACCGTGTACTCAAAAATGAGATTGGATGTAATACCGGTTTACCCCTGGATGTTTGCAGAGGATTGGCAGGGGTACATCATGAAAGAATTAAAAAATGTGACTGCTCAGCGTTACAGAAAACTCATGAACAAACCCTACTGGTCAAAAACAAGCTCTCGCCCATACGGCAATTCTTTTAGATCCTCCAAACGTCCTTTCTATCGATAACTCTAAACAGAAATAATGAACTTCCTTATATTAGTCGACTTTTGTTACACCTGTTAACTGCTCGATTTTCTGATGTTTATTTGTTTTCCCAGTGTAACGTAATTGAACGTTTTGGGAGAGCATCTTGGCTAATTATGTTACATTTTCCGGTGGATTAAATTACACTTTAAATTTTATTCTCCGGCAGGAAAATCTGAAAAGCAGATAAAAAACAGGGCAACATTCTTTTCATAATTTGCCCTGCTTCAGAAATTGTCCAGATTGCTATGGAAGGTTCTTGCTTGCCTTGAAAGTGACGACGCTCCGGCCTTTGATTTTGATTTTATCACCTGTTTGGGGGTTTCTACCCATTCGGGTTTTTCGATATATATTCTTGAAAGTTCCAAATCCCACCAAGGTTAATTTGCTGTCCTTTTTCTTTAGTCCATCCTTAATTCCGTTGAACACAGAATCAAATGCGATTTTAGCAGTACTTTTTGGAATGCCCGCATCCTTAGCGATCTTTTCGATTAATTCAGCTTTGGTCATTTGGCCTCCTTTTTTGGTTTGGTTGGTGAAAAATGCCTGTTAAAAAGGTTTCAAAAAAATCATGCTTTGTAATGGTATCCTTAAGAATTCTGTTCCGTGAATACTTCAGTTTTGAATAATCATATTTAAACCGACCATGTCTAAAAGATACATCCAGTATCTTTGAGTTTTCAGGGCGGCTGGATACTTTCGAATACCGTAATTATCCTTGAGTTTCTTCATCGCCATAGATGTCCATATTGGGATAATGTTTTTTAGCACATTCCTGACAAATACTATGGCTGAATTCTGCTTCCGAACGATCCCCGATATAGGATTCAATTTGATCCCAATAGCCTTCATCATTTCTGATTTTTTTACAGTGAGAACAAATGGGCAAAATTCCGCTAAGTGTTTTTATCTCCTCTAATGTGGTTTCCAGTTCCGCTATCGTCATTTGATGTTTATCAACTTCTTTTGTGAGCAGCAAATTCACATTATTTAATTCTCCCGTTCTTTCAACGACTCGCGATTCGAGTTGGTCCCGCTCTTGCCTGAGTTGCAGGGACATAACGTTAAACGCTTCTGTGAGCTCTGACAATTCAAAACTTGAGGGTAAATCGATCTGCTCACCGAGATGTTTCGGACTTTTGGAAACTTCAATTGCCTTTTTACGAACAAAGCTCAGAGGGTCGAACACCCACCGTTTGCCAAAGTAGATGATAAATCCGGAAACAATCAACAATGTTATTCCGAAAAAAACTGACAATTGAAAAACAAGTTGATTTATATTCGCATACGCGGCATCGAGAGGTATCCTGATGGAAATGGCTGAAACAACTTCGCCGGCAGAGCGTTG
>JABHYP010000642.1 GCA_018656855.1 Candidatus Latescibacterota bacterium
AATCCACAAAATCCATGTAGATGCGCGCCTCGTTCGGTGTGCCAGAGCTTCCTCCTCCGAGACCTGTGGAACTTGTCGATACACCAACATTGGCAAGAACAGCATTCACATCCGTGAATTCGCGGCATGTTTTCTCAAGTTCACGGACGATTTCATCAACCGCCTCAAGCCTCATTCCCGTAGGACCCTTAATATTAACAAACATTGAATCGGGATCCGAGCTTGGAAAAAGCTCCACCCCTTTACCTAGCTGGCCATATACAAAGAATGTCAGAATGAGTATAAGAACTGCTATTGCAAGAGTTGTTTTGGGAAAACGAACAGCCCGGACAAGTAGTTTTTCGTAAATACTGATTACCTTGCTGAAAAATCCTGATTGTCCGGCAGACGCTTTTGAATTGTTCTCTTTAATTTTCATGAACCGGTAACAAAACACAGGATTAATAATAACTGCGACAAAAAGTGAAGAAATGAGTGTAATAACCAGTGTAATCGGTAGATACTTCATAAATTCGCCCATAATTCCCGGCCAGAACATCAGAGGTAAGAATGCACAAACTGTGGTGAGAGTAGACGCCAAAACCGCAACCGCCACTTCGTTGGTTCCTTCCTCAGCGCCGCGGGCGGCGTCTTTACCGAGATGACGGTGTCTGTAAATATTTTCCACAATAACAATAGCATTGTCCACAAGCATACCAAGCGCCATTATGAGGCTGAAGAGCACTATGAAATTAAGCGTATAACCCATCAGGCTAAGCACAATAAAGGAGATGAGCATACTCAGGGGAATAGCTATTGCAACGAACAAAGCATTGGTGACTCCCAAAAAGATAAATATACAGAGCATCACGAGGACAAAACCGTTTATAATATTGTTTTCGAGGTCTTGCACCATGATACGAATGAACTTGGAAAAGTCATTCTGGATTGCTATGTGTGTGCCTTTAGGGAGGTATGGTTTGCTTTTTTCCAGAATTTCCTTCACTGTATCGGCAATATAAATTATATTTTCGCCGGCTCGTTTCGTAATCCCTATGGAAATCGAGGGTGTGCCGTTATAACGAGCGATGGAGGTTCTGTCTTTGAATCCATAGGTTACATCCGCAATATCGCGTATATAGACCGGCCCATCGGGTGTAGCTGTCACAACAAGATCCGCGAAGCTATAAGGATTCTTTAGCTCGCCGGGAACCCTGACAGTGTAAGTAAAGTCTCCGATGTCCATGGTCCCGCCGGGAATGTTAACATGCTCGTTCATCACCGCTCCGGTCACATCAAACAAACCGAGATTATAATCCTTTAGCCTTTCCGGATCTACATTAATCTGAACCTCGCGTTCAAGGTCGCCGGTAACACGCGCCTCGAGTATTCCGGGTATGGTTTCGAACTGGTCAGAAAAATCATCGGCAATCTCCTTGAGTTTTACCAGATCATAATCTGCAGTAAGCACAACGTTGAGAATCGGCATGTTTTCAAAATCAATTTCTGTCACTTCCGGTTCCTCGGCATCATCGGGAAGATTCGATTTTGCAGTGTCTACCTTATCCTTTACTCTTTGGAGCGCAAAGTCCATATCAACACTGGGTTCGAATTCAATGGAAATTACCGAGAAACTTTCGGACGAACTTGAAGTTATCTCCTTGACGTCCTTGATATTTTTAAGTTCCTGTTCTATTTCCCTCGTTACAAGTGTCTCAATATCTTCCGGAGAAACACCCGGGTAGATAGTGGTAACAATCATAAAAGGTATTTTTACATCCGGGGCGGCTTCTCTCGGAAGAGAAAAGTAACTCTTAAGCCCCATGATAACTATGAAAATGACGACAACAAAAATCGTCGTTGATTTACGTATTGCCAATCCTGTTAAACTCATATTGAATATCCCCCCACGCTGCTACCGGCATATTCTCCTGTTATATTTATGCGTTCGCCGGTCACGAGGGCATGCTGTCCCCGGGCGATTATTTTATCGCCCGGTTGCAATCCGGAAATAATATGAACCATAGTATCATTCGATTCTCCATATTCGATAAGACGTTCTTCAACAGTATTATCTTCCTTGGCGACGAAAACGACTCTTCCTTTCTGCGTTTCTATCAATGCGTTTATCGGCACTAAAATAGAATTTTCGGTCTTTTTCTTCAGTATCCGGGCATTTCCCATAATACCGATCCTGATGGCTCCGTCATTGTTGTCCACGACCATCTCGGCAAGAAATGTTCTTACTGAAGGACTTGCTTCAGGTGCAATGTAATTGATCCTGGCCTTAAATGTTCTTCCGGGAAGCGCATCGAAACTAATCGAAACATCATTCCCAATGTTAAATGAAGCGATATACTTTTCTGGTATACCCGCCTGAACCTTGACCCTGCTTACGTCAATAATCCTGAAAGCGGGGCTTCCGGGTGCGAGAATATCCCCTATTTCTACATGCCTGGCGGTGACAGTTCCACTGAAGGGGGCTTTAAGCACCGCATCCTCGTACTGTTTTTTAGCCATATCACAGCTGCTCTGTGTGGTTGAAAGCTGAAATTTCGATGCGTCAAAGGCGGCGTTGGTAATACTTCCGTCTCTGAAGAGCTTTTCACTGCGAGCATGATCTTTTTTCTGATATTCTAAATGTGCTACTGCCTGTTCGTATTGTACCCTGAGAAGCACATCGTCTGTTTCAAGAAGCACGTTGCCTTTTGTGGTACGGTCTCCCTTGTCGACGTTTATTTTCGTTACTTTACCTCCATTTGGCAGACCAAGATTCACTGCCCGGTAAGGTGATACAATAACCGGCAGTGTTATAAAATCATCAAAATCACGCAACGAAACCGTGTAGACTTCGACATTGGTAACTTTTGTGAAATCAACTTCTGCTGCCATATCATCCTTCTTTGTACAGCCGCTGAGCATCATCGTTATAAGCATCATTCCCATAATTATTTTTTGTGCTGAAAAATTCATAATCTGTTCCCTTTCTTATATCTTTAAATCGGCATCCAAAATGCCAAGATATTTTTTAAGGTTAATTTCGGCAACGATACCGGTATAAAGCGCGTTAACCATATTTGTTTTTGAGTGTTCGAGCGCAAGCTGCGCATCCAGCACCTCAAGCTGTGTAGCCTTGCCATTCGTGTAGAGAGATTCGGCCATTTTGAGCGCTCTTTCCGCCTGTTCTATGTTCATTCGCTGGCTTTCTATTGTTTTGACAGCATTTCGAAGATTCATAATACCTTCCTGCACTTCAATGTATACACTGTCATAGGTCTTATTATAATCAGTTTTTGCCTTGTGAAAATCGATTTTCGCCTGTTTGTATCTTGATGTGTTTTTGAATCCGCTGAAAATGGGAATAGAAAGATTTACCCTGGCAGTCCAGTAGGGAATCCAGTCATTGGCGTTATACTTGAAATTATCGAAGTTGCCCATATACTGAAACATGGATCCCGCCGTAATCGTCGGAAGTAAATCACCACGGGCAATTTTTATGTTTTTTTCATAGAGATCGACAGAGTACTCGCTTGCCATCAGGTCGGGTCGGTTTTCCAAAGCAGTTTCAAGAGAAGCAAGTTTAAAAATAGATGTGTCCGGTTCGGCAAATGTTCCGGTGAGAGTAAGCGGGGCATCCGGTGGTACTCCTAATGTTTCCTTCAGTGTGAGTTTAGCGGAAACCACTTGGTTTTCGGCACTCAAAAGACCCGGTTTAATATTCGCCGCCTGTACCCGTGCGCGAAGCAGATCGAATTCAGTTGCGCTTCCCGCATCAAACATCGTCTGTACATTTTTTAAATTTCTCTCCGCCTGAGCGAGAGATTCCTGGTTTATCCTGAATATTTCTTTTGTAAGTAATGCACCGTTAAACGCCTGTACGACGCCGGCGATTATGTTCTGTTCGACGGTCTGATATGTTTTTTCAGATATATTTCTGTATATTTTTGCGGCTTTCAGAGCGGTTCCGACCTTTCCGCCAATATACAAATTCTGATTAAGAGAGGCTCCCAGTCCCATCGAGTGATCTGTTCCGGCTGTCAGCCGGTTCTTTTTTATTAAACCTGTGGTAGGATCTGGAAACTCAATGATAAAAACCATCGGTTTCAGAACTTTCTCGAAATCCCAGAATGCACTGAGCGTCGGATATGCAGCGGAAGCTGCCTCCGTAATCTGCAAACTCGATTTTACAATATCTTCTTTTGCTTTTGAGAGATCCCTGTTGTTTTCCATAGCAACGCTGACAGCCCTGTCAAGCGTAAGGTTCAGGTAGTTCTGCGCCTGCACCTGTCCAATCAAGGCAAACACGAACAAAACAAGAACAAAAGCGAACAAGAGCGGTTTCCGTTTACTTATCACTATAGCCCTCCCTTTCCTTTGCGATTCCGGTAAATATCATATTGATAAAAACATCAACTGCATTATGTAATTCTTCCACCGTTTCAAAACTCCATCGCGTCATCATCATGTTTTTCACTGATCCATGGATCAATCCATTAACCGCTGCAGGAGGAAAGTCTCTTAATTCTCCGTTCTCTTTTGCCTTTTCTGCCCGAACGGTGACAATTTCATTGACCTTATCATGAATTGCACATAGCTTTTTCGCCTTTTCTTTCGATAGCGCAGAGAATCCGGAAGTATGCTGAGTCATCAACAGGTTGAAAAAGTCTTTCTCATCGAAAGAAAAAGCCGCCATTTTTTTATAATAATCTGTTAATTCCACTTTAAAACTTTTTTTACCAGAAAGTATTTTATTAACAATCTGTACGTATTTATCTACCTTGTCTTCAATAATGCTGTATAGAAGATCTTCCTTGTTCGAGAAATGGAGGTAGAGAGCGCCTTTTGAAAACTCTGCTTCATGGGCTATTTCATCGAGCGTCGCGTTAAAAAAACCCTTTTGCGCAAAAACACGTGTGGCAGCAATGAGTATTTCCTGGCGGTGTGCCAGTTTCTCACGTTCCCTGCGTGACAGTGTTTCACTGGGTTTTTTCGTGTCTAAGTTCATAAAATAATTCTCCCTTGTTTGATGTTTATTTGAAAATTGTCAGAAAAATTTCAAAAGAATCAAGCGTTTATATAGACTAAAGACTAATACATTAATTATCCAGTCATTTATTAACTGGCCGGTCAGTCATAATATATAACGCGAGTTTATTTGGCGCAAGTTTTTTTATGGGTTGAATCAAAATTTTTCTGCTAAATTGCATAAGCATATAAATTATAATGTATTCCTAAAACTTAATTTCTACATATTACGAGAAAAATAATTTTTAAATTACTACTCCCGGCTTGACCTTCTTCCCTTTTAAGTGTACAATTAACAAATAAGAAACATGCTTATACTGTTAGCTACGTAAGCCCCCCATCGGGAGTATGGGGGGCTGTATTTAATAAAAAATTATTGTTTGCTGTTTTAATTGGATAAGCATTTAAGAAATATTTAATTCTATTACGAAAGGTATGGAAACATGGAAACAAAAACTTTCAGGGGAATGAAATGCCGCAGGATGGGTGATTCGGGTTTGTGGGTGTCGGAAGTTGGGCTGGGAACCTGGAAATGGGGCGATCCCTCTTATGACGGTTCACGGGTGGGCGATCATGACGGATTTAACATCCTTGACCGTGCACTGGAACTCGGTATTTTCCACTGGGATACCGCAAGCTCATACAACATGGGTTCGGGCAACTCAGAGCGCCTTTTGGGACGGTACTTTGCATGCCGGGGCTCACGAGCGCGCGGCCAGGTTGTCCTCGCGACAAAAGTATCTAATCCTGCAAGGGATGAACATGAAGTAGAGAGGGAGTTCTTCCCCAATGAGAGCGGCTCTTCGCGAAAATACATCATGCAGGCTGTTGATGGATGCCTCAAACGCCTTCAGACCGACCGTGTCGACATACTGTACATTCACCAGCCGGCGCTCATGGATGACGGCTCCTGGGCAACTCCGCTCGATGAAACCTGGGCGGCAATGGATGATCTTGTAAGCGCCGGCAAGGTTCTGTATCTTGCGGTTTCAAACCGTACTACATCCCAGATCGACGAAGAGATTGCCGCACTTGGCTCCGTAGCTTCCAATCCCTCAAGGCGTATTATTGCTGTCCAGAACTGGTACAATCTTGCTGAGCGTGTAAAAGTTGCAACTGAAGGGAAAGACCGTGCCGAAGGCGATGAGCAGACGTTTCTTAACCATGTTGCACAACTCAACATTGGGCTTGTGCCGTTTTTTCCGTTGGCGAGCGGGCTTTTAACAGGCCGCTATCATAAGGGGAATTTTGATGCATCCGGCCGCATTGTTCAGGATGGCGGAACATGGAAAGATATGTTCCTGACAGAGCGTAATCTGAATCTCGTCGAGGAACTTGACAGGATAGCCGGGAAGAAGAAATGTTCCATGGCTCAGCTTGCGATAGCCTGGTTATTGTCACATGATGTGATTCCATCAGTAATTGCCGGTGTCACGAAAATGGAACAGCTTGAGGATAACGCCGGAGCGCCTTTGGTAGAGATTACAAAGGAAGAACTAAAAGAGATTGACAGAATAAGCAAATGAAAATAAATTGATTGTGAATAATGAGAATCCGGCGGATTGCAATGTGTGTCTAATTTTTTACGTTAAATTATTAACGAATCAGGTGTTACTTAAAAAACAGTGTTCCTGCCGGCAAGTTACTGGAAATGCCGGACGACTTTCACGTAACGATGTAATGCTTCGAGAAAGTAGTAATCTCCCCATATCAGCGATGTGTCAGCCTGCGGATCTGTTGGTTTCTTCCATGTCGCATGACTAAGAAGCCCGTAACTATCGCCCCCCTGTGCAAGATATTCAGGTGAACATAGCGATATGAGAATATTGCCGGCGGCGGTGAAATATTTATCCATATCGGCAGGCTCCTCGACAACAGTACACAATTCCAGCAAACCCGACGCCGCAATTGAGGCTGCAGATGAATCCCTTATCTCACGCGGAATGTCGGGCGCATTGAAATCCCAGTATGGAACATAATCATCGGGGAGATTCTTAATAAAGTAATCCGCGACTTTCTGTGCTGCCTCGAGCATTTCTGGATTTTGTGTCTCACGATAAG
>JABHYP010000643.1 GCA_018656855.1 Candidatus Latescibacterota bacterium
CGCTTACCAATATTAGCGCCTGTGATTCTTGCCCATTCCCGGACGCCTTCCGAGGTTGTATCAAATGAAATTTCAGGTTTAGCCGCATCCATACCTGAACCCATTTTCACTTGGGCATCACGTACCATTTCACCGGTCATTACACTCTGAGCATCCAGGAGGAATAATTCTCGGAGCCCGTCACTTCTTGCGTTTTCCGGCCCCCAGAGAAACATCACTCTCGCATCCTCAATAATCTTCATTACCTCGGCATCAGCTAAAATCGCATTCATACGGGGAACGTCTTCCCTTTCAGAAAGCATGTCAAAGCTCGGAATGCCGCCCGGGATTTTCTGATAACTGAGAAACCTTGTGAATTTTTTTAAATTATCGTCCGCCTGCTCCTGTTCACCAAAAAGATCGACAGCAGTGGAATCTTCTTCAGCCACGGTAGTCGTGTCCTGAGCACCTCCTGATAGGTGAAGATCTATTTTTTCCGTGATAAATGCTATATCCTCATCGCTTCTGAGAAACTTAAATTCGAGACGGGCTGTCTGACCTATTAACCTTTTTGCCCTCTCGACATCCTTCATCCCGGGAAGTTCGATGATTATCCTGTTTGATCCCTGCCTTTGAACAACAGGTTCCACAAGGCCAAACTGGTCAACACGGTTGGCGATAACGGTCATTGCCTTATCAACAGAGTCGTTGGCTTCATCGGCTTCCATACCCGATGTATCGACTTGCATAACAAGATGGATGCCCCCCTGAAGATCAAGACCGAGATTGAGCGCCTTACTCCTGATCTTTTCAAATTTTCCCGGGTCCATTTCAACTTGTTCTTCTTCGGAAAGGTAAAAGAATTTTATTGAGGGTATCAACTGCCAGCAAGAAAAAATAATTAGTGCGGCAATTAAACCAACTTTCCAGATTAGTTTATATTTTTCGTTACTACTTGATCTCAATTTAGTAGTTTTTCGAACCATATTTATCCTCTTTCGTCTTTCATTATTGAAATCATATCACGTACGGCCCTGTCCAGCCCAACATAAATGGCTCTGGCCATAATTGAGTGCCCTATATAATAACCTTCAATCTCCTTTATTCCAATAATCGGGAATATGTTATTGTAAGTAAGTCCATGTCCTGCGTGAACCTCAAGACCACAATCAGACGCAAATGTTGCGCCTTTCTGCAAAGCCTCATGGTGTTTTTGTGCTTCCTCAACGGTCTGCGCGTTGGCATATTCTCCAGTGTGCAGCTCAACACATTGAGCGCCGATTTCCCTGGACATCTCAATCTGTTTCGGATCAGGATCAATAAACATGCTTGTCTCTATCCCCTTTTCCTTAATCCGGTCGACAGCACGTACGAGAGTTTCACGATTTCCCACGACGTCCAGACCGCCTTCGGTGGTGATTTCCTCTCTTTTTTCAGGGACAAAAGTGACCTGGTCGGGAACGACATCGCATGCTATTTTAATTATTCCCTCTGTTGCCGCCATTTCAAGGTTAAACGGCAACCTCACAACCTCCCTTAATAATCTGATATCACGGTCTACAATATGACGCCGGTCCTCTCTGAGATGTGCGGTAATTCCATGAGCCCCAGCCATTTCAACTATGCCTGCCGCAAATATTGGATCGGGTTCGACCGTCTTCCTTGATTCACGAATAACCGCTACATAATCTACATTTACGCTGAGATGTAACATTTTTCTCACCTTTTGTTAATAATAAAAAATTAAAAAAAGAATAAGTCAAAGTTAATGCTCTTCAGTACACCGTGTTAAGTCAATAAAATTTCAGATTACATTCTAAACTACTTATGCAACACAGCTTAACGTGATTTTATATTTTCAGAATCTAATCTTGCCTCTGATACCGGATGTCATAACGGTCTTAAGTTCGCCACCCTTATTATAGAAAATCAGGGTTTCTACATCCTCAAGGCTTTCAACGAACGCAACTCCTTTTTCAGCACCCATCACAAAAACAGTCGTGGACAGGATATCAGCATCCATTGCAGATGTTGTCCATACTGTTACCGACACACACCCCCGGGCCGGATAACCGGTTGTCGAATCAAGAATATGATGATACTTCACACCATCCTCGATAAAACATCGTTCGTAATCACCTGATGTGGCGATCGAAGCAAAAGAAACCGGATCGATTAAAAGCGTACGATTCTTTTCGGGATGCCTGAGCCCTATAATCCAGTCATTACCTCCGGGTTTCTTTCCGAAACCGGAAATATCACCACCGGCATTCACAAGGCCGGCAAGCGCTCCTCCCTTCTTGAGTACGGCGATCATTCTGTCAACGGCGTACCCTTTTGCAACTCCTCCAAGATCCAGCTTTGTTCCGGGATTATTAAACCGGAGACTGTCACCGTGAAGCTCAATAAATCTCATCCCGACAGAACCGAGCTTCTCCTTCAGATCACTCCCGGATGGAACGCGACCGCTGTTTTCAAAGTCCCACAACCATTTAACAGGCGCTATAGTAGGATCAAAAGCGCCTTCCGAACGCTCATAATAATTAAAAGATTTCTCTATTACTGCTCTTAAATCGGCGCTTAAAATCCACCAACGGTCATCCTCACGGGAATTAATCCGCTTGAGTTCCCCGTTTTCTTTGAGGGGTTCCATGATATGTTCAATACGCTGGGCCTCTTCGAAAGCTTCTGTTATGAGCCTTTCACCTATCTTCTTATCCCTGGCGAAAATCTGGACATTGAAAATGGTATTCATGAGTAGGCGGGTGGAAATAACATGCGCAGGTTTTTTCCAGAACCATCCTCCGGAAAATAACCACGCCAAGGCCAGCAGAATTACAATAATGACCGTTAATAAAAGCCTTCTACGGCTGCTGCTATATATCATTTCTCAAAGTTCACATCCAAAAAACGCGCTCTTAACATACACGCGTCATAAGCATATCGAAAAATTCATCAAAAACGGCGGATGTTTTTTTCTCTTCAAAGCGGTCTATGATTTCCCGTGCATTCTGCACGTACTCTCCGGCCTTTTCACTGGCATATTCTATTCCGTCGTTTCTTTTTACAAGCGCCGTTATTCTGTTTACCGAATCCTTTTTATTTGCGAAAAGGGCTTCAACCTCATCAGAAGGCAATCTTTTCAAGGAGTGAATAACCGGCAGGGTGATATTTCCCGATATCACATCCATGAACTGCGGCTTCCCCATTACATCGGTTTCGCCATTATAATCAAGTGTATCATCAATAATCTGGAATGCCATGCCGACCGACTCACCGAGTTCGCGCGCCAAATCTTTCTTATAACCGTCGACACCGGACAGTAATACGGCTAATTCTCCCGACGCTGCAAACAGGGATGCGGTTTTATTACCGATAATCTTTAAATAAGTTTCCTCATCAATGAATTCATTAGTGAGAGACTCGCTAATTTCCCCTTCGATCATCCGCTCAATTGCTACATTAATAATGTGTACTGCCTCGGGGATATCGATAGTATGGGCTAAACTGAGAGCTTTCATAAAAACAAAATCACCAAAAAGGACCGAAATTCTGTTCGAAAACTTAATATTAAGCGTCTCAACACCACGCCGCAACCGAGATTTATCAACAACATCGTCATGTATAAGAGAGGCATTGTGGATTGTCTCGATAACCACAGCGCCTTTTCGCAAAGACTCCCATGATCCGCCTACCAGTTCTCCCACAAGAGCCATGAAAATCGGGCGAATTCCTTTTCCACGCTGAACAAATATTTGACGAAGAATATCGTCAACTAAAGGTTCGGAGGAAATCATGTTCGAACCGATATCATTATAAACATCACGAATAATAACGGTATTTGCGCTATTTTTTAAATTCATGAGTATTTCAATATGTACTAAAAGACGGGATAATATTCATTTCGCCCGGAATCAAAACATTAAAAAACTGCCTTGAAAATTCAGCCATACGGATTAAAAATAAAAAAAATAATTAAGATACATATTATATGACTTTTTAGTAGTTATGTCAAGTAATGGATTTTGCAAAGATTATCTTAATAAATTCATTTAGTGATATGTATAACATGTTGATAATCATAATTATAGCAGAATATATCTTCATGAAAAAGGCGGCCGATCCCGAAAAAAGTCTGAACCTCTGATTGTTATGATGGAATTTTGGATTTTAAACCTGAAACTCTTAAATTGCGTTCGAATCAAAAAGAAGTTAAAACCACCTTATATAAGTGTATTTCGTCCTGCAAACCTGGCAATCAGGATGCTGATCTCATAAAGTAACATAAGAGGCAGAGCCATCATGATCATAGTGCCTGGATCGGGAGGCGTCAGAAAAGCCCCGATTATAAAAATGACTATAATAGCATATTTTCTGTATTTTGACATCCAGGTATGTTTCAAAATCCCAATTTTCGCCAAAACAAAAGACACCAGCGGAAGTTCAAAAAGCACACCGAACAGTACTGTAAATTTTAATGAAGTTCCAATAAAACTACCTATCGTAATTAGTGGCTCAACATCAGGGAACATGAATTTTTTAATAAATGACAACGTAATAGGAATAATAATAAAATATGCAATTGAAGCTCCAATAAAGAAACAGATTGTGGCGCCATACACGAGCGGTAACACTACTCTCTTCTCATTAAAAAATAACCCGGGAGATATAAACGACCATAAAAAATAAAAAATAAACGGTAACGAAATAACCATACCCATGAAAAGCGCCATTTCGAGCTTTATCATTATCGGTTCCATTATCTTGGTATAAATTAACGGTAATTCAGCTTGGTTGGCCAGTCTGGTAATCGTAGAGTAAAACATGTCCGAAAGAAACCAGGAACCTATCATGCATACAGCAACAATCATAATAGACTTGAGTAGAGCCCAGCGAAACTCTTCGAGGTGATCCAGAAAAGGCATTTCACTGGGATCGTTGGACTCCTCTTCATCAAGAGACTCGCTTTCACCGTCTGAACCGCTCGAAACAGGTACCTGGGGTGTTTCTTCCGTCTCGATGGTTTTAGCATACGGCAGTTTCTCTTCCTCAATAAGTGTGGGATCATAAGCTGCGGGAAAAAGATTGTCCGCGTCCATCCTTGTCCAGTCGATTTCAGCGATTCCGGGAGGCTTTACAACGACACCGAGGGGATGAACGGATACTCTTCTGTTATCGGAAAAAACCGCAGTTAACGGGATTTTTCCATACCCGGTATAAGGAATTGAATTATCGGATGCAGGAAAGCTGTCATCGAGCAGGTCTAGTTCCAGGCGACGGTGGGGATTAAGAGCAAAAACAGCGATTTGCGGGATTGCTTCTTCTTCCGGCTCTGTAGGCGCGGAGGTTTTATTTCCTGAGTCATAAGTACCACCGGACGTATCAGGATAACCTAACTCAGGATCGTAATCTTCATAACCGGTATAAGGGTCCATGACCTCACCACCCACGGAATTTCTCTCTATATATAAAGACAGAATTCAGGAGTCAAAATCCATAATAAAAGATATTTGCTATTGTCATTCTTTGAATATTCGTATTGTTCTATCTTTTATCTTCTTTATAATAATTTATGTTGTTATTTATGACATCATATAAATGTCAGGTCATTATACAGAAACAGAAAGTTGAGAAATCCTTAATCTGACTGGTCCATATTTACGTAACCCATAGCACCGATGACACGGATTGCCTTGGGGGGACATACCTCAAGACACAACCCGCAGCCAATACATGCCTTTGGGTCGATACTGTGTATTTCACCCTGTTCACCAGTAACACAATTCTTAACCGGGCACACCTCACCGCACTTTCCATGTCCTTTACAGTTATTCTTATCAATGACCATATAGGGGCGTTTGGGAGCAAGATCAATATATGAATTTGTCGGGCATTTGTAATGAGCAAGAACAAGATTCATTGAGGCATTATAATTAATCGAGGGGAGGCTGTCCTTCATCTCGATTTCATCGCTTTCTGTAACCTTGACACAAATACTGCATCCGATACAACCGACCGAACACGCCTCTTTGACAGCCTTACCTTTTTCATGTGACGAACACGCCAGGTATATGGATACAGTATCCTGCAAAAGAGTAAAAAGGTGTTTCGGGCATGTACGAACACATGCTCCGCATGCAGTGCATTTTTCCCTGTCGACAACGGGAAGTCCATCCTCTCCCATTGTCAGCGCATCGAATTTGCATACACCTACGCAGGAACCGAAACCAAGACACCCGCTGTTACACGCTTTTGGTCCGCCTGCGAGAAGAACTGCAACACGGCAATCCTCAATCCCGTCATATATATACTTATCCTTAGCTTTGTCTTTTGAGCCGGCACAGTGGAGATAGGCAATTTGTCGAACTGTCTTTACTTCCTCAAGTCCGAGAAGCTCGGAAATCTCCTGGATAACCTGGTTTCCACCCGGAGCACAGAGAGTCACTGAAGCGTCCTCACCTATAATAGCACCGGCGTATGCCGCACATCCGGCATATCCGCAGCCACCGCAGTTGGCGCCGGGAAGAATTTCAATCAACTGTTCAACTCTCGGGTCAATCTCGACAGCGAACCGCCTTGAAGCAAAAGCAAGTCCGGCTCCCAGGATAAAGGAAATGCTTCCAAGGCTGACAAGTGTGTAAAGAAAAACAGGATTCATAATCTATAACAATCCCTATTTCAGAGCAAGTCCGCTGAAACCCATAAATGCCAGCGACATCAAACTCGCCATGACAAAAGCTATCGGGATTCCTCTCAGCGGTCGGGGCAGATTGCTCATCTCAAATTTTTCACGCAATCCGGCCATGAGGACAAGAGCGATGGTGAAACCGATACCGGCGCCGAATCCCCTGACAAGGCTTTCAATAAAATTAAACTGTTCATCGATATTTAAAACCGCTACACCAAGCACCGCGCAGTTCGTTGTTATCAACGGAAGATAAATTCCCAGCGCATTATACATAACGGGCGACACTTTTTGAATTACCATTTCAACGAATTGAACCAGCGAAGCAATAACAATAATAAAGGCAATAGTCCTCAGGTAACTCAAGTCAACACCGCCCAGAATATTAGTTTCCGGATTCAGGATATACATATAAATAATCCATGTCACCACAGAGGTAACGGTCATGACAAAGGTCACTGCAAATCCCATACCGATCGCCGAATCGAGCTTTTTGGATACACCTATGTAAGGGCAAATACCGAGAAACTTGGCGAGTACAAAATTATTTATAAAGATAACGCCTATGATAATGACAAAAAAACGTCCAATATCCATCTATTAGCTCCTAATCCTTACCGGTTTTACGCATGTCAAGCCAGTGAAAGAAAGCGAGAATATAACCAAGCGTTAAAAAAGCTCCCGGTGGAAGTATCATAACCAGCACAGGTTTGAAAGATAATGGCGCCACGGGAAAACCATAAAATGTTCCATTGCCCAAAAGCTCTCTGATAGATGAAATAATCACAAGACTGAAGGTAAATCCTATGCCCATTCCTATACCGTCAATAACAGAACGCGCGACTGTATTCTTTGATGCAAAAGCCTCGGCACGCCCGAGGATAATACAGTTCACGACAATCAAAGGCACAAAAATCCCAAGAGATTTATATAAAGCGGGATTATACGCCTGCATCAGCATTTCAACAATTGTCACAAACGTAGCAATTACTATAATATAAATCGGAATACGGATTTTCTTGGGAACGAAATTTCTAACCAGCGAGATAATAAAATTTGAACTTATCAGTACCGAGGTTGCCGCAATTCCCATGCCGATGCCGTTCTCGACCGATGTAGTAACCGCAAGCGTAGGACACAGCCCAAGTGCAAGGCGGAAAACGGGGTTTTCCTTATATATACCCTTAGTAAATTCTTTCAGGATACTCACAACTCGCCTCCAAGCTTTCTCTGAAGTTCAAGAAGTCCCCTGTTAATCGCATCTGTAACCGCTCGTGAGGATATTGTTGCACCGGTTATAGAATCAATACCGCCGCCGTCTTTAATAACTCTGATATTATCGGAGGCGGATTTTTCCTTAAACTGGCTTGTAAACCATGGTTCGGTTTCCCCGTGGCGGACTTCCTCGGTTTTTGCACCGAGCCCGGGAGTTTCCTGCTGAAACAGAATTTTCACACCGGTAATTTTATCGTCCAATACACCAACCATAATTTCAATAGTTGATGAATAGCCGCTTTCACGAGTGATAAAAATATATCCGCCGGGTTCTGACTTCTGCGCATCCCGATATCCTATCCAGTAGAGAAAGTCGCTTCCTTCATTTTTCAATTCATAGCCGCCTACCATACCGGGGAGAACCACCGCGCGGGCAGCATCTTCCGCGTCCATTTTATTCTGCCTTATTTGAGGAATGGTTTCAATATTAACAAACGCGAGAGCGCCGGCAGCAACCAGCGAATAAATCATGAGAATTGCACCAAGTTTCAGAATATCACGCATTATTACCTGCTTTTCCAAAAATCTTCGGGCGAGTATAGCGATCAATTAAAGGAACCGTGAGGTTCATAAGCAAAATAGCAAAACTCACTCCTTCAGGATAACCTCCAAAAAGCCTGATAATCACAGTCAATAAACCGCAACCAAAACCGAATATTATTTGCCCGAACGGCGTTATGGGACATGTAACCATATCTGTCGCCATGAAAA
>JABHYP010000644.1 GCA_018656855.1 Candidatus Latescibacterota bacterium
AATACATTTCCCCCGACGAAACCTATCTGGGCGACCGTATAGATAAGCATGGTGCGCAGCACATCCCCGGAACCGCAAAAATACAAAAGAACTGTGCTGATGCTTCCCATGTAACAAAACGTTATTAAAAATTTCTTTTTTGAGGATGAAAAATCGGAAATGGCGCCGAAAACAGGAGCGGAGACAAAAATAACAAAAGCGGCAAAGCTGATCATCCAGGCCCAGAGGCTGGTTGCGCTGAAAACTTTATTTCCGATGGCATAACCATTCTCTCCCACAACAACTCCGGCAAAGTAAAAGGGAAGTACACCGGCAGTGATTGTTGTTGCGAACGCTGAATTTGCCCAGTCATACATTGCCCAGCCGAACTGCTGTTTCTTTTCGTTCACAGTTCCTCCGGGGCAGTAAAAGCGTTTTCAATGTGTATGATGTCGTATTTATCACCTTCCACCTGATTGCCAATTACATCGAATCTGAACGAATATCCCTCTGTGTTATGTGTTGTTATATATTCCTGTGCCGCCCGGGATATTCGCTCGATCTTTTCCGGAGTTACCCATGAAATCGAGGGGCCGAATTTGTGAGTACCTGCGGTTTTAACCTCGCAGAAAACAATTATATGGTTAATTTGAGCAACGATATCGATTTCATAATTGGAACGGTCTGCGCGCCAGTTGCGGTCAAGAATTTTGTAGCCCTTGTTAACAAGATAATTACAGCCCGTTACTTCACCCTTTATACCGGTATTTCTCCTGTCATCTTTCATCTTCTGACTGCATTTACGGTAAACATCTCTCAGCGCTTCAATATCACTTTCATATAGATTTTCACGGATACGCGCAATTCCTGCTGCCGCCCGGTCGAATGCCTGCCGGTTATACGCGTTTAAAAGCCTTTTTTTCAGCACGGCAGCAACAGTACCTGGCGGAGCAGTCTTCGGAACAAGCTTAAACGAGAAACGGTGAATGTCACATGGCCCCAACTCACTGATGGCTTTAACATGAGTATGCGAACCATACCCTTTATGCCGGGCAAATCCATAACCGGGAAATATCTCGTCCATAACGACCATGATACGGTCACGTGATACTTTTGCTATTACTGATGCAGCGGCAATCGACCGGCACCGCCCGTCGCCGTTGACTATAAGCCGTTCCTCGCATTCAAGGTCTGGTGACCGGTTGCCGTCGACAATGGCGATATCAGGATTCATTTTCATATTATTGACCGCTATACGCATTGCTTTCATGGCGGCATTAAGGATACCGATGTTATCGATTTCCTCGTTGTCAATCATGCCTATTCCCCACGCCGTGGCCAGAGATGTTATCCGTTCGAACATATCCTCACGCCGGGCTGCTGTCATCTTTTTCGAATCATCCAGACCCTCGAAGCTCACATCTTCCGGGAGTATTACGCTTGCCGCAACAACCGGACCGGCAAGCGGTCCGCGTCCGGCTTCATCGATCCCCGCGATAATTTTTTTGCCTTCAGCCCGCAGGTTGTTCTCAATGGCGGACATTTCCTCCTGCTTGAGCCGGAGAAGTTCGTTGCGGTGTATAAGCCTTTCAAGTTTCTTTGCAAGAGCACGGACTCCGGCGCGCGGGTCGTTTGAGAGTATTTCGATGAGAGAATCGTCGGGGCCTGTTTCTTCGACAAACGTTTTTATTCCGGATATGCTTAGCTTTGAAATGTTTTCAAAATTTTTCATTTTTATCCGTAAATTTGCTTTATTCATAGAAAAAACTTGGCTGAAACTTATCTTTTATAACAAAATTCTTATTTAATTAAAACCATACGACGAATATCTTTTTTACTATTTGACCGAAGAACAGCAAAGTAAACGCCGGAAGTAACCGAAATATCATCATCCGTTTTCCCGTTCCAAACGAACGAGTGCCGCCCCGGAAACAATGTCCTCGCTGCCAGTGTTTTTACCTTTTGACCAATTGAATTATAAATACATAATTCTATATTTTCTGTATTAGAAAGGACGAAAGTAATATTTGTACTCATGTTAAACGGATTAGGGAAGGTGCTTATCAGGCCGAAGTCATGTTTTACAAATTCCTCCACACCGACAGTTGCATTCGCATAGAGACTTTCAATATCATATACGACATCTCCACCAAATACAGTCATGACACACTCGAGCTTTTTATTTCCCCGGATACTATTGCCTGTTACATCATAATAGTTAAACCCGGCCGGTGAATCCTTGAGTCTGAAAACAGCAATATCGGCTGTCATTCCCTCTGAAAGAGAACCCAGGTCGGAGCGGTTTATTTCTCGTGCAGGATTGATAGTAGAACGACGAATAACTTCTTCGAGCGATACTCCCATAGCGAGAAATTTCGACATGACATTTGCTAAATTTTTCACAACACCGTTAATATTAACACCCCACAGGTCGGAACTGATTGAATCGGGTAAGAAACCCTGTTCAAAAGCGGGAACGGCATTCAAAAAAGAAAAACTTCCACCACCATGTCCGACATCGCAGATTACACCTCGTTCACGGGCGATTAATAAATCAGGATTTACCATGCCATTCTGAACCGAAGGCCAGCCGGGGCCAAACAGGTGGGTAATGATATCACCAGGCCGGATTCTTTCGGTAACGAGTTCTTTATATGTACGCCCCTGACCCATGTTGACATGATACATTACCGGTAATCCAGTTTCTTCTCCCGCCTCTATAACTTTTTCAACCGATTTCCATGGAGTTTGACCTTCATAATCACTTTTTTTCCAATAATGGGCAGTCTTATAACCGATAATAATATCGGAATACATGTTCGTTGTTTCAACTGCCTTTCCGACATTGAACTGTGATGGGTCATCTTCCGACACCTGTGTCATACCGTCAGCAGCTATATTAAGAAATGCAAGTACTCTGACCTTAGAACAATTATCAATAATTTTTTTAAACTCTTCAAAATGGTTTGCCCCTGAAGTACCGGCATCAACCGTTGTAGTTACTCCTGAAGAGCGTGATGGGTAATCCGGATCAACAGAAATAACCCAGGATTCAAAAGTCAAAAATACATGAACGTGAATATCCACAAGCCCTGGTGTAACGTAGAAACCGGATAGGTCAACAACTTTATTTGCAGCGGCATACGGAATTGACATGCCAACACATGCTATCTTTTTGTCTGATACAGCGACATCCATCACTGTGTCAATATTATTTGCCGGGTCTATAACATGGCCGCCTTTTAGAAGAAGGTCATACTTCTTAATCCCATTAGCATGGCCAGAAGGAGTTTCACTCACAAGACTGCCGCCAAATACTGCTCCGCCCGTAAGTGTACTGTTTTTAAGGAATTCTCGCCTTTTCATAATATTACTTCGGCAGCAGGATTAAAGTTTCAGGGGCCAAGTTCAAAGTTTTAAGTATATTAGCTAAAGTATCAAATAGCTATGATATTTGAAATGTATTCATTTCAAATTCCAGATTTCTCTTATCTCCTGCCCGCCAGAGGATTTTTCATTACAATGAGATTTATTTCCTGGAGATTTTTGCTCCGCTCGATTTCCAGCGCGGGCTTTCCTCCGGTTGCAAGGTCAAGTATCTTTCTCCCCTTCTCGCTCTTTACAGCATAAAACGGTATCCAGCAGACAATGTACAGGCTGCC
>JABHYP010000645.1 GCA_018656855.1 Candidatus Latescibacterota bacterium
CTGAGAATTTTTCGCCTCCGGGAAGGGGAGAAAGTCCCACTCAACCTATCAAGTTCGTTGTTTTGGCCGTAGACCGCACAAACGGCAAAGTGAAATGGGAGCGTATGGCACGGGAAGAAATTCCGCACGAAGGACAGCGAGAGGAGACAACCTGGGCCACGAGTTCCCCTATTACCGACGGGAAACATGTCTATGCTTATTTTGGTTCGCGCGGGCTTTACTGCTACACTATCGGGGGTGATCTTGTATGGGAAAAAGATTTTGGCGACATGAGTATCGCCAGACAATTCGGCGAGGGCAGTACTCCCACATTATACAAGAACCGGTTAATAGTCAACTGGGATCACGAAGGGCAATCGTTTATTGTTGCACTTGATGCTGCCACTGGAGAGGAAGTCTGGAAAAAGGACAGGGATGAGCCTACAAACTGGATGACTCCGCTCGTAGTGGAGGACAGCGGCCGAACACATGTAATCACTACCGCCCTCAATCACGTAAGAAGCTACGATCTGGCAACTGGCGTGCTGCTTTGGGAGGATGAAGGTCTTACTGAGTTAGCTATTCCCTCGCCTGTAGCGGCTGACGGAGTGGTTTATGTTACAAGCGGTTTTCGGGGAAGCGCGCTTCGTGCCATTCGACTGTCCCTGGCAAAAGGGAACATAACCGGCACTCCCGCAGTTCTATGGTCATATAACCAGGACACACCATATGTGCCGTCAGCGCTCCTTCACCGTGGTGCTTTATATTTCCATAAAGTCAATCAGGGCATGCTGACCTGTATTGATGTAAAAACAGGGAAACCGCATTACTCAATTCAACGCCTCGAGGGAATAAACACTGTGTACGCCTCGCCGGTTGGCGTTGCAGATCGAATATATCTGACCGGCCGTGAAGGAACAACATTGGTTATTAAGCACGGCCCCAAGTTCGGCATTATTGCGACAAACACACTGGATGATAAAATTGATGCGTCACCTGTGATAGTCGGAGATGAATTGTTTCTAAGGGGACATCAATATCTCTACTGTATTGCGGAATAGAAGTACAAATATCGGGGAAGAAATTGACACTATCGTGTTGGTAGTAGAAATTAAATTATAAACATTGGAGAAATTATGAAACGTCGTGATTTTATAAAAACTGCTGTTATTAGCAGTGCAACAACAGTTAATTGTTCATCTCCATTAATAAATAGTTTCGTTCAACCTTCACCAGAAGAGATGAGCTATACTATTCTTGGAAAAACTGGTATTAAGGTTTCCAATCTGGGATTCGGTTCGCATCTCTCCAAGCCGAATATGGCTGATCCTTCGGGCCGTGATAAACATATACAGTATGGCATAGAAATGGGAATCAATCTCTTTGACATATATGACCATACTTATTTTCAGTTTGACCCGATGTCAAAAAGTTTGGCTAATCACTCTAATACTATTATTTCACTGTTTATGGAATCAAAAGAGGTTGAAAAACGGGTTGAAGAGGTTCTGCGTATATTCAGTCGTGAATATATTGATCTTTATCGTATATCAGCAAATGATTATGAAAAATTAGATAAGCTTCTATCTCTTCGTGAGAAAGGTAAAATACATGCGGTAGGCATAGTGAGCCATGATGAGGAATCACTTGTACGAGCAGTTATAAAATATGGTGATGATTTAGATTATATGATGATTCCCTATAATTTCGTTCACAACAAGGCATTGCCTAACCAACAACAAAATTCATTTACAACCTTTATGAAACTGGCAAAAAAATATAATTACGGGATCATTGGAATGAAGCCTTTTGTGAATGAGATGCTTCTTGATTTTGCTAAGGAAAACGGTTATGTCGGCGGCTCCAAAGATAGAGGCGTTTCTGTGCCCACTGCAGCATTGAGATATGCACTTTCAACAGGAGTTATTCATGTGTCTATACCTGCAATGAACAGTATCCGTGAAATCGAGGAAAACCTTCAAGCGATATATCAACCAAAATTGAATCCGCTTGAGAAAGAAATCTTAGAGGAAATTGATCTATTGGCTATGGAAAAGAAATGGTCATATCTAAAACCAGGTTATGAATGGCTTGAACAATGGATCCAACCAGGAGTGTTCTATTATTCAACATAAGATTAGCTAAGTTTTTTAATAACGAGGAATATATTATTGACGAAGTAATATTAAAATTGTTCTTTAAGCATCTCTAAATGCCCCATAACCTCCATCATAACCTACGATCTCGCTTTGATGATTCATACCCACCCGCTTATCTAATTGAAACTGTCCTCTTATAGACTGATTTTTCTCTTTACATGAAGGGGAAAGCGTGTTATATCTACGTGTATTAAATATGGAATACCTACGAACTTATCTTATACACTTTGAAAGCGAATTGGCTCAGTGAGACGAGGAAGAAGGTGTCGGTTGATTGGTTAAAGTAGATGAAACAGAAAACCGTATAGTTTATAATAACATAATGAATGAAAGCATTGCTCGAAGGAGGAAAAAGTGTCTAAACGACGCACCTTTATGAAAAGCGCGGCCGCTGCCGGTATAGCAGCTGGTTCAATATCCCTTGATTCGTCCTCTCTACACGCTGCTGAGGAAAGAATTGATCCAAGAAAAACCTTTAAACGTACATCACGTTTTAAAAGCGAACTGGTCCACATTGGTCTGATAGATGGTACGCGGCGTGGCAGTCATGTTGGTATTTGGGGAAATGCCTGGAATCCAACAGATAATAATCAATATTATAAAATACGGACAACCGGCATGAATTTGCGCTACGTGTGGTGCATGAAGGAAGAAGATAAGCAGTTCTACAGGGACACATACGGTTGTGAACCGGTCAAGAACCCTGAAGATATGATCGGGAAAATTGATGGAGTGTATTTTGCGGATGTTAATTCTATCCCGATAAGTCACATCATGGCTAAACCCTTCTTAGAGGCGGGTGTTCCCACCTTTGTTAACCGCCCCTGTTCAACGTCTATGGAAAAAGCACGGATATTAACTCAGACCGCAGAGAAATACAAAACTCCCCTTATGGCTGGTTCCGCATGGGAATATACAGAAAGCTGTGGCGATGTCCGCGCTTCACTCAAGCATGTTAAGGATATTAAAGGTTATGTTGCCCATAACTCCATGAGTGACTTTTACACCCATGGCGTTCACGGCATTTACTATATTTACTCATGTCTTAAGGATGAAATAAGAAAAGGCAGAGGACCGGCAGTTGCCGCATCCTATATGACTCCAGACTGGAGAAAGCCCAAAGGATGTATAACTTTTGAACACGAAACTGAGAATGGTCCTTACTACGGCAACCTGCATGAACCCTCTGGAGCTAATGGTCAGGCTTATATACGTGTTTTTGGCAGCCGTCCCTTCGATGTGGAAGGTAAGATTCCAGGTTCTCCAGGAAATTTCTTTTTCAATACCTGGAACGCAATGCAGCTCGTTATCCAGGAGATGTTTGAAACGAAAAAAAGCCCAGAGAGCGGTTTTGATATTCTTGAGAAAACAGCGATGTTTCTCATGGCATTCAAGTCTGTGCTCGAAAAAAACGGCGCTCCGGTACGCCGTGAGGAACTAGAAGGCTGGGAACTCCCGGTACCAAGTCCATGGGATCCATTATCTACTGACGAGCTCAAGCAACTCGCGCGAATATTCGGCGGGGAGTATGTTGAGCCTTAATTTATATAATCACTACCCATCTGATAATACCGATTTATTAGATTACTTCTTATACGCTTATTGCATAGTGTGGAGTAAAAGTGAGTTTAACCGGATAAAAAGATTAATATTATCAATATTTTATTGTGTAAATTATTGTAAACAAGCCTAACCAGTGGTTCCATCTGACGGCCAAAACTTTGTGCGAGTTAGCTATTACGTTAATCCCTAATTACACAAGTAATATAGAATAACTATAAAAATTTCTCAAAGTCGCCGTTTCCCAAGTCTGACGATGAGATAGAATTTATGCCGGGATAACATATCCCGAATGGTCGAATCTGTCTTGTTAAGTTTGGAAGTAAAAAACGAGTACGGTTCAACTGTCACAAAATTAGCCGCGTTGTTCAGAGTTCACACTTTTAATTATGGAGTTTTACAGTGACAAAACTAGTGAATGAAGATACTCTTGAAAAGACGGTTCCAATACTTAAAGCTATTGCTCATCCTGTTCGCCTACAAATAGTAAATATACTTAAGAACGGTGAGAGTCAAGTCTCGGAGTTAGTAAATGCTTTAGGCGAACTACAATCTTATACTTCTCAGCAACTCGGTATTCTCAAACTTTCTGGTGTGCTGAAATCAAAGAGAGATGGTAATAAAGTGTACTATTTCCTTGCAAACGACAGTATCAAAAGAATTGTGAAGTCTATCATGGATGAAATCTGACAAGTAACTTTTAAGGGGAATGGGATTAGAGAGACAAGGAAGTTAGTGGCGGTGAAAAGACTACTAACATAAAATTATATTATTAGTTTGCAAATTGTTGGGTTTGCTCCACCACACAACAACTGTGGGCTGACTAATACTTGAAGTAGTCTGTAAAATGAGGGCAGGTTAATTATAATCAGCAAATTAGGAGGAAATAATATGTGGAAATTCTTATGTAAAATTCATGCGCTTTTAATACTGATTATAGTTGCTTTGCCAGCAGAGGTTTCATCAGCTAATCTGACTGAAAAGGAAGTTCTTAAGGCTATGCGGAGAGCTACCGACTTTATGGTTAACACGGTTTCAACCCATGGTGGATATGTTTGGACATACAATGCTGATCTAACGAGGCAATGGGGTGAAGCGCCGGCTCGATCTACACAAATCTGGTGTCAGGGGGGAACACCTTTAATGGGTATGCTGTTTCTGGATGTTTTTGAGGCTACCGGCGATGAATATTATCTTCAATGTGCAGAAAAAGCTGCAAATGCCCTCATTTATGGTCAGCATCCCTTGGGTGGATGGCACTACTTTGTTGATTTTGACATAAACGGTCTTGAACAGTGGTATAAGGATGTGTTTTCAAATTTTAAATGGGGTATGGAGGAATACCGCCATTATTATGGGAATTGTACGTTTGATGATGAATCAACTACTGGCCCCACACATTTTTTACTCAAGTTGTATATGGAAACTCTCAATCCTTCATACCGTTTGCCACTATTAAAAGCGCTCGATTTTATCTTGATGTCACAGTATCCCAACGGCGGGTGGCCGCAGCGATATCCTCTCAGACATGAATTTGTCCATGATGGGCTTGCAGATTATACCTCATATTACACTTTTAATGACGGTGTGATAACAAACAACATCGACCTTCTTGTAGAGGCATATGAACTGCTTGGCAACGATGAGTACATGAAGGCTGCGAAACGAGGAATGGATTTTATAATTATATCACAAGGCCCGGAAGATCAGGCAGCCTGGGGAGATCAACACGGTGTCGATTTAAAACCTGCCTGGGGGCGCACACATGAGCATGCCGGATACATGCCGCGGTATACTATGGCTA
>JABHYP010000646.1 GCA_018656855.1 Candidatus Latescibacterota bacterium
TACGGCGAATGTAACGGATGACTTTTTCATCATGGGTTGCAAAAAGGAAGGTGGTTTTTAACTCTTCATTTAATTTAAACATCATTTCCAGAATGTTATGTGAATTAGCGGCATCCAGATTGGCGGTTGGCTCGTCGGCAAGTACAATTTTCGGTTTTTTCACCATTGCACGGGCGACAGCCACGCGCTGGCTTTCACCGCCGGATAGTTGAGCCGGCCGTGATTTTGCTTTATCTGTAAGCCCCACCCATTCCAGGGACTGCATTACCGCATTTCTGCGGTCGGATGCGCCCATTTCCTGCAAAAGCAGCGGGAATTCGACATTTTCGTAAACATTATAAACCGGCAATAGATTGTAAGTCTGGAAGATAAATCCGAGATACTCGTTCCGAAGCCGCGCCGACTGTCTGTGGCTAAGTTTTCCGGTGTCTTTTCCCATGACAAAAGCGCTGCCTCCGGTCGGATTATCCAGAGCGCCGATAATATTTAACAAAGTTGTCTTTCCGGAGCCGCTGGGGCCCACCAAACCGCTGAATTCACTGGTATTAAAAGTCAAATTTATATCGTTTAAAGCTGTAAATTTTCCTCCTCCGACAGGAAATTCTTTTACAAGATGCTGTATTGAGATAAGCGCCCCGTTTTCCATTTTTTACTCCTTATCGTAAAAGTGATTAGTTTCTTTATGGTTTTTTTTAATGGTTGAAAATAATCATAATCTGTCCCCCATTACCGGACACCATGGTTGCCTGTCCGGGGCCGCTTTGCTCATTACTATCCTGAGGGTATATGAAAAGGCTTAAATTCAAAATCATATTATCATAGGTACGCTGCCAGCCCAGGTACTGGTAATATTGTCCCTGCTCCCATGAGTAATATCCGACAGCCATAAGAGTATCGAGATATCCCAGCGGATAATTCATATTAAGAGCAGAATATTGACGGTCTTCATCCCATGACAGTGGATTGTCCGATAAACCCGCCGTCATGTGTTCACCCAGAACATGCAGACCGTTGCCGACGCCGAATGTATAATCCATACCGAGAGTGGTCATTTTAGTCCATTCCCGGGCAAGAACGTTATTTTTCTGCTGCTGGAGGACGGATTCGAACCATAAGCCTATCGCGACATTCCAGCGTCCGTCCAGGGCAAAACGATTCTCAGTAAAATCAGTGCCGTTCGCTGTCGAAGCATCCACCCTGCGGGTATGGAAAGTCGCGGCTACTTCGCCGTTAGGTACCGGATACTGCAAGCGGCCCCCGAATTCCGGCTCCTCCGATAATGTGGGGAGAGCCTCGTAACCCTTGGTATCATCATTGCCGTAGAGGCCCCAGAGCCAGAGATTGGCATTGTTCAGAGCATTGTATCGAAACCGCAGCGCATAAACGCCATCGGTCATCTGTAATGGATCGCGCGGGTCCAGCCGGTCAAACCATCTGAGGGAACGCAGCAGCATGGACGGCCCGAAATTGATTTTCTGAAGCCCTATACGCGTTTCAGTTTGTGTTGTCGCAAAACGAAGTTTGAAACGGTATAACTCCAGTTCAGTTTTTTCTCTCAATTCCTCGCTGTTTGCTGCCAGAAAACCATTTAATGATACCTCGGTATCGAAAAACAATTCATCATTAATTGGTTGGTTCAGAATTAATCTCGGAATATATCGCAGGCCAGAACTGTTGCCCCAGGCATCATCATGTCTGGATTGAATTGTCCAGCCTGATAACTGCCCCCTGAAATCATATTCAACCGCCCGGCTGTTTCCCGGCAGTAAAACGGTTATGCAGACAACCATTAAAATCATATAACAGAATAATTTGCATCTGAATTGCATCGTTATTTCTCCGAATCGGGTCTGGATACTATTCCGTAAAAGAACAATTTATGCAGCTCATGGGCAAATTCGATATGGTCGTGGTAGTGTTTTCTCAAATTATCATCGCCGAACAATTCCTGCAGTTTGTCAAGAACAGCGATGAATAATTCGGGGCGAATTCCCGGACGAATATCGCCGTTTTTCTGCCAGCCGATAAAATATTCCATAAAACGTTTATAACTTCTCTGCATATACTCCTGCATAAATCCCATTAGTTCAGAGTCGACATGAACGAATTCCTCGATGAATTCGGGGCTCATTTCCGAAAGAAATCCCATTTTCCATTCTATCATCAAGCGCAATTTTTCTGCAATAGAAACATTCATTGCATTGATTTTAGCAAGTTTGCTGTAACCCTCATCAAACCAGTTATTAAAGAGATGCTTAACCAGCTCGATTTTATTCGGGAAGTACTTATAAAAAGTCATCTTGCTGACATTCGCTTTACGGCATATCTCTTCCACTGTAACCCTTTTTATGCCGAAACGCTTAAACAGGTATTCAGAGGTTTCCACAATTTGGTTTAGCTTTTTAGACTTTTTTCGAGTGTTTTCGTCTATCATTAGTAATTCTCCCTATGCGATCAAACTATACGTATTTCTCATTATCATACTATATTCGTCTATAATATATTTATTAGTAAATTAATTGTCAAGTAATTAATTACTAATTTTGTATTTTATTACGAAAATCGTACATTTAACAGTAAATCTTTCTTGATAGCAGGTTCTGTAAATTAATATTTAAACTCTCGTAAATTATAAAATATTCCATTTAATCCGAATAATTCATTAACTTTATAATATTCTTAAAATCTCTGAACCTGGATTAAGGGAATTTACAGGTTGCCATGATTGAAAGAAAAATCCTGGTAATCCTTTATATCAAATAATTCGCGGTTCTAACGGGTGATATCGTAAATCAATAATCAAATTGTTTGAATTAGACCTTGAATGAATGTAAATTAATAATAAAACTTACGTATGGAGATTAGCATGAAAAACATCCCAGGACAGAAAGGGAACAAGCTCTCCCGACGGAAAGCTTTGAAAACCGGAGCTCTTGCCGCAGCCACAGTATCCGTTTCACTACTGGCACAAGAGAGGAAATCGCATGCACAGGAAACCCGTTCAGACACAAAAAATATGCACCTCTCTCTTGCTGCCTACTCGATGCGAGACGCTTTGAATAAAGGGCTAATGGATCTCTTCGGTTTTATTGACTGGTGTGCAGAAATGGACCTGCCCGGAACTGAACTTACATCGTATTATTTCAAAAAGCGATTTGATAACTCATACCTCCGCGAACTTAAACGACATGCACTTAGAAGCGGAGTCACCATCAGCGGCACTGCGATCCGCAACAATTTCTGCCTGCCATCCGGGCCTGAAAAACAGAAGGAGATAGACCACGTTAAAAAATGGATCGATTACTCGGTCGAGTTCTTCGCGCCTCATATCAGGATTTTTGCCGGCACTCTTCCCGATGGAGTGGCTAAGCAGAAGGGTATTGGCTGGGTGGCTGACGGGATAAAAGAGGCGCTGGATTACGCCGCCGACCGTGGAATTATGCTTGGTCTTGAGAACCACGGCGGGATTACAGCGCGTGCGGCCGATCACCTTGCTATCTGCGACGCTGTAGGGAAACATCCCTGGTTCGGAATCAATCTCGATACCGGCAACTACCGCACCAACTGCTACGAAGAACTTGCCATGGCCGCACCACGGGCGGTGAACGTGCAGGTGAAGGTAGAGGTTTTTGAAAACGACGGAACCAAGGTTTTAGCCGACCTGGGACGGGTCAGGGATATCCTTGTAGATGCCGGTTACAAAGGCTGGATTGCCCTTGAATACGAAGCCGAAGGAGATCCGCGGAAAGAGATTCCGATTTATATAGAGCAGATGAAAAGATTCTTCAATTCTTGATATTATTATCGACATTTCAAACGTAAATGCCCATAATCTGCTGAACTGCTGAATAAATATTAATCAGGCATAAATTGGGGAGAAAAATGATTGCCGCAAAAAGACGCAAAAAATTAAAAGCAAAACATAATGAACTACCCCGATCCAGGAGTCGAGGTATCAAAAGCATAACTCACTTTCAAGTCCTAAAAAATGTTTAAGATATAGTAGTAGTTTTTTTCTTTTTGCTCAGGTTTATTGTTTTATTTGTTACCAGCGGTTGCGCCCAGAATCCTACACTGAGGATATAGCCGAGCGTTATAAAAATAAACATCATCCCGTAACGAAGCCCCCCGAGATCTCCCAGACTCCCGATAATGACCGGAACGACCGCACCGCCTATGATTCCTGTGCATAAAACACCCGAGAATGCGCCGTGATGTTTTTCAAGCGAGTTCAGGCCCAGTGAAAAAACAATAGACCAAAGCGAGGAAATAAAAAAACCGACAAGGGGAAATGCAACATAGGAAACACCGGCAGGTCCGAACAGAGCAAGAATCAAACAGAACATTGCAGATAAAGAGAATCCAACAAGCACTTTCCTGCTGTCGAAGATTTTCAGCAGCACCAGCCCGAGCATTGTTCCCGCAGTAAAAAGCCCCCAGAACCAAGATACAGCTTTTGCTCCGGCTACCTGAGGGTCATAACCGTGGTATACGGAAAGGAATTTTGACATCCAGTTCGCGACACCCTGTTCGGAGCCGACATACGCGAAGATGCCGATAAAAAACAGGATTACTATCCGGTTATTAAGCAGGTTCTTGTTTGTCTCCCATGCACCAACACGCTCACCTTCTTTCAACTGAACCTTAGGCAGACGCAAAAGCGCCATGATAACAAGCATAACAAAAGAGACAAGAGCAAATATCCAGTATATCGAAACCCATGCCAAATCCTGCGGCACGACAATTGACAGAAACCTGATTAGAATATTTTCTCCGCTGCCGCCTGCATTGAGGCGGGTCACAAGATAGGAATAGACGAGAGGACTTATGTACGACGCCAGACCAAACACAAGCTGAACGAGAACCATGTTAAAGGCAAGATGTTCCTCTCCTCCCGCAATTCTTAAGAGTGGATTCAGCGTCACCTGGAGCATTGCCATCCCCGATCCTATCAGGAAGAGAGACATAATAGCGACGGGATACGAAGGAACCAGGGCAAAAGTTAATGCGCCTGTAAAAGCAATAGAAAATGCTGCAACCAGAACCGGCTTACCACCGTACTTTTCGATAAATATCCCCGATGGGATGGACAGGAAACCGTACGCGATGAAAAACGAAAAGGGCAGGAATGATACAAGTGTCAGGCTGAGATTAAAACTGTCAATAATATCGGGTATGATCGGACCGAGGATATTCGTAAGGAATGAAATGACAGAAAAGACCAGCAGTATAAAAAGGACAATATAGTATTTTCTTTCCATGACTATTCTCTGGATGTGACTTTGCTGATGGAATGAAAAACTCCGGCTTCTTTCCCTTTTCTTTTTGCCGTTTCGTGAACAAACAATTCCATAAACGGTGCGCAAAGGAGAGGAAAATATCGCGGGCTGATGGATTCGACAACAATGTTCAATATCTTTGAATTGTCGTATTTTCTATCAGAAACGACAGCAACCCTGCTTCCCAATGCCTGAATTTCTTCCGCCAGTTTCCATGTGAGATCAGGTTCATTCCCATCGGAGATGATAAAAACGGCGGAATGGCCTTCACCTGCTATCTCAAAGGGGCCGTGCCTGAAAAGCCCGCCTGACAACGCCTCGCTGAAAATACACGCTCCTTCCTTGATGACCAGAGCCCACTGACGGGCAGTAACCAGGTCGCTTCCCCTGGCGATCATGTGGAGGCTGGCAAGATCGCCGAAATAATCTGCCGCCTGAACGGCTCTCTTGCCGGTATCTTCAAGGTTTTGTTCCATGATATCGGATGTCGTACGGAGCAGTTTTATATCAGCTTCCGGATTATTCCGGTTCAAGCAGGTTGAAAGCAGGAAAAGAACCGCGAGTGTGTTTGTGTAAGTCTTGTTTGAGATCGAGGCTTCCTCCCCCGCATTAATTGGCAATACTAAACGCGAGTTTTTTCCCATGTAACTTGAGTGATTGTTGACAATTGAAATCACGGGCACACGCTCTTTCAATACCTCAACTACCCGCCTGGTTTCGATGCTTTCTCCTGACTGGGAGACAGCAATTATGATTTCATCGCCCCTGATGCCATCGAGGCCGAAATGAAGCAGCTCTCCTGCATCAAGGATTTCAAGTGTAAAGGGCAGTCCCGCAAGCTCTTTTGTGAGTATATACGGCGCATAAAGGGATGTTCCCATGCCGGTAAACACAATCTTTTTTTTCGATGCTATCTCTTCGGCAGCACTGGTAAGCAGCGCACTCCCTTCTTTGCCGCTGTAATAGTCAGCGACAGTTCTCAGTGCCAGGGGCTGCTCTTTTATTTCCCTCACAAACCGTGTATTATCCATGAAAAACCTCTTATCACTATTGTATTAAAATACTTTCTGGGTATAGCTCAGCATCCGGACTGTGTCGCCGGAACCCAGGTCGTACAAAAGAAACTTGCTGCCAGCAGGAAAATCGATTGAAAAATGCGAATTGTCCTGTCCTGAATCGAGAACAAATCCGGGAAAGCCACCTGATGTGAGACGGTAGTATGAAGAACCGTCCGGTGAAACAAGCCATGAGCCGGCATAGTAATTTCGGTTTCCTTCGGGATACTTCATACCAGTGATATCGGCAAGCCTGTTGCGCTTTTCACCGAGCGGAAAGATGTCGCGGCTGTCGAAA
>JABHYP010000647.1 GCA_018656855.1 Candidatus Latescibacterota bacterium
CATTCTGCTCGACCGTCATCCTCTCGAACTTACTCAGGCGGAAAAGAAACGGCTCGGAATAGCGCTTGCATACGGAAAGCAGCGAAAGGTAATCATCCTTGACGAACCCTCCCAGTATCAGGATATGGAAGGTTTTGCCATGATAGTGAACGCGGTAAAGCGGTTTTCAGCAGAGGGGAAAGCGGTGCTTATCATTACACATGATCCGCGGTTTCACCGGGTGTTTCCCGCTTCAGCGGCTATTCGCCTTTCTCGATGAGATATTTGATGAAATAGTCGAGGTCATGAATGGTTATTTTGATCCCTGTAAGGAGGCCGTAACGGTTCTCGCGCCTGTCATCTTCGGGTGTACATCCCATGGCTGTGAGCATACTGTCATCCAGTTCCTTTACCGGGAAGTGGATAATCACCTCGATAATGTCTTCAAGTTCTTCGGAGAAAATAGACAGTTTAAGCTTATCGCGTGCACTGCCCCCGGCGGAATGAAAGACTTCCTTTATATCCGCAATGAAAGCGCTAAGCCCGTATTTCAGCCATTCAGTCGGCCCGATAAAAGTTCTGCATGAGGTTTTGCCATCTTTCTCATCTGTTACAACAAGTCCAAGCCTCACCCGGTAAGCGAGTATCCTGATAAACAGGCGGGAGACTATATCTACGGGAGACCGCCCGTAACCCTGTGAGGGCGGTTCGAAGTAAAGCCGGGTCTTCCTGAGTACATTCATCAGAAACCATGTCATTGCTTCAGGATGCGAACTGACAATATCCTCGAATTCCTCTACCGGTATAATAATCACATCCGCATTTGTTTCCGGCCGTATATTTTTACTTTTAATATAAAACGGATGCACAGCGATCTTGGCGTTTTCCGGCACAACGCTGTCACGCTGAATCTGGCGGGGGTACGCCATTGCCCAGCTCAGCGCCGGCCCGCTTGCCCAGGCGCCATACGTCATGTTAAACCGCGGCGGGAGTATCGCTTCTTCCGACTCGGTAGTATTAAGAATGGAAAGCGGAACCTCAAATTCACCGAAAATGTCGCCCCGTTTCAGAATAAGCTCCTCGATAAGATACTCGCCGCTTGTTCTCGTGTAATACACTCTGCCGATAGCCACAACACCGCCCTGTACCACATAAATGCTGCCGGGCTGCCAGTCGTCCCTGTGCTCTATATCGGTTATGGGCGGGATAATGTAGGTTACCCTGTTAAGGCTGTACAGTTCGGGTGAAGTATACTTTTTGATTTCAAAAGAACCGGAATTTGAGGTAAGCAGTTCCATGAAGCGTTCTCTGAGCTCCGGATAGGAGCGGCTGCCGGACATAAGAGGTGGTATCCCGGTATTATGTATTTTATTCTTGCCCACTAACCGTTTCCTTCCGGGATATTATGGCAAGCGCGGATGGCTCTTCGCCGATTCGCGGCCAATAAACATTATTTTCAAACTGGGAGAAGGGAGAGAATCCCTGTTTCACAAGTTGAGGTAGATCACGCTGTTTATCGGGCAGTTCCAGAATCTTATCAACGACAAAACCAGACTTTCCCAGAAGCGAACGATAGTCCCCGACAGTTCTGTGAAAATGCGGTAAAGAAAAAGTATCATTAGGTTCATCTACAATCGGGTAATATCCTGCCCACCGCCATGATGATGTTTCCTGTTCATTTGAAGATGTAAGGTTCTCTTCCAATTTCAGGCTCCCGGTTTGTTTCAGCCACCCGGCAAAATCCGGATGAACCGTGACAATTATCACATAAGCGCTTGTTTGAACCAGTTTAGCAAGATTCATTATAAACGATTCAATGTCAGGAAGTTCCTGTATGACGTAAACCGACAGCAAAACATCCCAGGCAATACCCTTTTCAATGATTCTCCGGGCAATATCCGGATCAGAAAGGTTTCCCCTGATAAAACTGATGTTTTCATCTGTGAGGCGATCGCGGGCAATTTCAAGAAGTTTATCCGAAACATCGACTCCAAGATAGGCGCCGTCATCGCCAATAAGCTCCCTGAATTTCGGATCGTCGAGTATTATACCGTCCCCGCATCCGAGGTCGAGAATGCGAAGTCCTCTATTATGACGCCTTTTGCTCATGATGTCAACAACAGCAGGATGAGCAACATGCCAGCGGTAACTTTTGTCCTGTCCGGAGCGAACAGACCAGCGGGTGAGGGCTTTTTGCCACACCGACACTGCCCACTCATCGGCTTTTTTTATTATACTCTGATCGGATTTCATAGTTTGTGTTTATGTTTTCCTGTGCTATTTAGGTTAAGGAATCAGTGACACATTAATAAATAAAAGATTTAAAAAAATAAAGCATCTTTTTTATAATATACTATATTTTTTTTAATTCTCGAAAAACAATGTATATTATATATGAAGACAGGAGTCAGAATAAAAGATATTTACTTATATCATTATGTGTTCTGCATTCTCTTATTCGTGCCTTTTTTCGGTTGAACTTTATAATTAACTTTAATATAACCGCAAAAAAGCGCAAAATTCACAAAAAAATGAAAATACAGTATGAACTTTAACGTATTAATGAATCCGGCCTTTCATTAATTCTTCTAAATTTCAACAGCTACACCTGAAAAATTGAAATAAGACCGGGGAAATGAACAATTGCTTACGATGAGAAAAGCTTTTATAAATTTTAATATTTTTATAATAATTATATTTTTATTAACAAATACAACATACTCACGGGAAGTGTCAGGCGCCTCTGATGTAAGGGAAATATCCGGAGAGGTTGTCTGGACGAAAGATAAATCTCCGTACATGATAACAGATGTACTGATCATCAAACCCGGAGCTTCTTTGGTCGTCGAGTCTGGTGTGGAAATGCTCATATCTGAAGGGAAAGATATTTATGTAATGGGCGAGATTCACCTGAACGGAACCACGGAAAATCCTGTAATTCTTCGCCAGGCACAGGATTCACTCAGATGGGGAGCTTTGTGTATCGAAAAAGCGTCCGGTAGTTCTCTTTTATCTCATGTTGTGATTGATGGCGCTTCGTTCGGCAAAGATTCTAACCTGTTCAGGGCCGCTGTATCGGTTCGTGACTCCGATATAACAATGTATAATGTTGTTTTCAACAATGTCTTTGAGGGAGTTTATGTCAACCGGGGAAATGCCACTATAGCGAATTGCACATTTTCAGGAAACAATTTGGGAGAACAGGTAAGTGTTAAAAACGGTTCCGCTACGGTGGAGAACTGTTTTTTTTATGGTACAACCGGTGGTGATGCAATTGATTTTGAGGGTGTAAGCGGAGGAACCATCAGGGATTGTGTA
>JABHYP010000648.1 GCA_018656855.1 Candidatus Latescibacterota bacterium
CACAATCACAATGGGGCTCTTAATCTTTTTCGATGATTACGCCAACACCATGATTGTGGGAAACACCATGCGCCCGATCAGCGATAAATTGAGGATTTCCCGTGAGAAACTTTCATATATTACCGATTCTACCGCCGCTCCCGTTGCCAGTATCGGAATCATTTCGACATGGACAGCCTATGAGATGGGGCTTATTAAAAGCTCTTTCGAATCGCTCGGAATAGATATGAATATATACGAGGCTTATCTGTTCTCCATTCCTTTCAGTTTTTACTGCATTTTCGCCTTGTTTTTCGTTGTAGTGGTCGGCTTTCTCGGAAGAGATTTCGGGCCGATGTACCGTGCTGAAAAGCGGGCAAGAGAAACGGGAAAACTTATCGCCGACGGCGCCACTCCGATGGCATCGAGAGAACTTACCGATATGGAAATAAAGGAGGGAATTGCCCTCAGGTGGTATAATGCGTTTGTTCCTATTCTCACCGTTGTCATTATGGTTGTTGTCGGTCTGTATATTACAGGCTACAAGAATATTGTTTCAGGCAGCGGCACAGAACTTGCGTCTCTTGTTAAAGCGCATCCCCTCATGCCGGGCTCGCTCCGGGAGATATTCGGCATGGCCGAAGCCGATGTCGCCATGATATGGGCTGCGTTTTCAGGGACGCTCGTTGCTATAGCTCTGGTGATTTCGCAGAGAATACTTACTCTCGGCGAAGCGGTGAGCGCCTGGCTTGAGGGCGCCAAGTCATTTCTTATCGCAGTGTTCATCCTGGTACTTGCATGGGGATTGGGTAGTCTGTGCAAAGACCTGGGAACCGCCGAGTACGTTGTTCGGATACTCGAAGGCAGGCTATTGACAGGGCTGCTTCCGAGTATGGTATTCCTCGTGGGCTGCATTATCGCTTTTGCAACAGGGACATCATACGGAACAATCGCAATACTTATGCCGATCGCAATACCGATGGCATACCATTTTACAGGGGGGGAGGTCGGCCGTATTCTGTTCGCTACTATAGGAGCGGTGTTTACCGGATCGGTATTCGGCGATCATTGTTCCCCGATTTCCGATACCACAATCATGTCCTCCATGGCGACCGCTTCCGACCACATAGATCACGTTAAAACACAAATTCCCTATGCGGTAGTCGCAGCGGTAATTGCTATTGTCTTCGGATTCATCCCGGCCGGTTTTGGTGTCCACCCGCTCATATCCGTATTTCTTGGAATGGGCGCTGTGTATGCAGTGGTCAGGTTTGCAGGAAAAAAAATATAAAATTTGGTTTGTCGTATACAGTATATGGTTTATAGTTTGTAGTTTGTGGTTAAAATAAGAAAGAAAATCAACCACGGATGGATGCAGATGTTTATTATACATTCTCCATAGTTACTACACACGTTCTCTGAGGCTAATATTCTGGCAGCGTAAAATCATTATGATATAAGGAATTAACGAGAAATGTCATTATATAGCGAAGTTATTCCTGAAAACAGGGTGCTATCCATTGATGCGCTTCGTGGGTTTGATATGTTCTGGATAATCGGCGGCGGCGCATTTTTAAGAAATCTTCTTGAGGCGATTGGCACACCCTTCAATCAAGTAATTTTTAGCCAGATGCATCATGCGGAATGGCACGGTTTTACAACCTGGGATTTGATCTTTCCCCTTTTCCTGTTTATCATGGGTGCAAGTATGCCGTTTTCGCTCTCCAGACGGGTCGAGAGAGGAGAATTACATAAAAGTATTTACCTGCATATCGTGAAACGCGCCCTTATCCTTTACTTCTTCGGAATGATCATCGAAGCGGGGCGTATAAGTTCTTTTGGCGGTTTACGGTATACCGGTGTGCTGCATCGTATCGCTTTTTGCTATTTATTTGCATCTCTGATTGTTGTGAACACCAGTGTAATAGGGCAGGCTCTCTGGGCCGGATTTCTCCTGCTCTTCTACTGGATTGTCATGACATTTATACCCATTCCAGGTTATGAGGCGGGGGTTTTAACCCCGGAAGGCAATCTGGCAAGTTATATTGACCGTCTCTTTCTGCCCGGTGTATTATATCACGATATCTTCGACAACGAGGGCATACTCAGCACTGTTCCGGCGGTCTCCACGACACTTCTCGGCGTTTTGAGCGGTCACTGGCTAAGATCATCGTTTACACCCGGCAGAAAATGTGCGGGGTTGTGTGCTGCGGGTGTGTTAAGTCTCATGCTCGGTCTTCTCTGGAACACAGTATTTCCAATCAACAAACTCCTCTGGACCAGTTCTTATGTTCTGTATTCAGGAGGATGGAGCTTGCTTCTGCTTGGGGGTTTTTACTTGTTGATTGATGTTCGCGGGTATCGTGTATGGGCATTTCCTCTTGTTGTAATTGGACTCAATCCCATAACAATATATATGGCCGGAAGTTTATTTGATTTTGGCAGGATTGTTTCGATTTTCACATATGAATTTGCCGACAGCCTGAAATCTTTGCAGCCATTATTCCGCGCTTCTTCCATACTTCTTGTCAAATGGCTGTTTCTGTATTATCTGTACAGAAAAAAAATATTTCTGAGAGTGTAGTTGTATTCCAATAATATTTCAATTCTTCCTCCCCTAAAATTCCTTGCAACTACATTAAAAATATGTTATTATATTTCGATAAACTTTTTCATAGCTAAAACGGGAATGTTTTATGAAAGATATTGTGAAAGTTGGACTTATCGGTTTCGGCACAGTGGGGGCAGGTGTTGCTAAAATCATGTGCGGACAGCAGAAACCTCACCTGAGAGGCCGTGCCTTCTGTCTTGATCTCATAAAAATCGCAGATCTCGACATCACAACAGACCGCGGCGTTGACGTGCCTGAAGGCGCGCTCACGACACGCATCGAGGACATTCTCGATGATCCTGAAATCGATATTATTATAGAGCTTATCGGAGGATATGAACCTGCACGTCAAATCACACTCACGGCTTTTGAAAAAGGCAAGAGCGTGGTAACAGCCAACAAGGCGCTTGTCGCGAAGCACGGTTCCGAGCTTTTCCGGGCGGCTACGAGGGCAAATGTTTCATACATGTTTGAAGCGTCGGTCTG